>CADBNS010000013.1 GCA_902796065.1 Ruminococcus flavefaciens | reverse complement strand
CGTGAAGAAGTCCCTTGATGCTGAGGGTGTAGCTTTCGTGGAGCTTGGCGGCGTTCAGCCGAATCCCCGTGACACACTCATCTATAAGGGCATTGAGCTTTGCCGCGCTGAGGGTGTGGACTTCATTCTCTCCGTCGGCGGAGGCTCCTGCATCGATTCATCAAAGGGAATCGCACTGGGTGTACCTTATGACGGCGATTTCTGGGACTTCTACGGCACAGGCAAGGAGGTAACAAAGGCACTCCCTATTGGTACTGTGCTTACTATCGCAGCTGCCGGAAGTGAGGGCTCCGGAGCATCAGTTGTAACTAAGGAGGAAGGCAGTCTGAAGCGTGATGTGGGTTCGGATATGCTGCGTCCTCGCTTTTCTATCCTGAATCCCGAGCTGACCTGCACTCTGCCGGCATATCAGACAGCCTGCGGTGCAACTGACATTATGGCTCACGTTTTTGAACGCTATTTCACTAATACTGAGGAGGTAGAGATAACTGACCGTCTCTGCGAGGCGGTGCTCCTTACAATGGTAAAGGAGACTCCCCGTGTTATCGCTGACCCGATGAACTATCAGGCACGTGCAAATATCATGTGGGCAGGTACAGTGGCTCATAACGACATAGTCGGCGTGGGCAGAAGTCAGGACTGGAACAGTCACGGCATCGAGCATGAGCTGTCTGCGCTGTATGACTGCGCTCACGGTGCCGGACTTGCAGTTATTATGCCTTCATGGATGGAGTTCGTGTATAAGCACAACGTGATGCGCTTTGCACAGATGGCAGTAAGAGTATGGGGCTGTCAGATGGATTTTGAGAACCCTGAGAATACAGCGCTGGAGGGTATACACCGCTTCCGCACTTTCCTGCATAATATCGGTATGCCTATAAACTTCTCCGAGCTTGGTGCTAAGGAGGAGGATATTCCGGCACTCGTGGATAAATTCGGCATCGGCGACGGAAAAACCGGCGGATTCGTTCAGCTTTCCGCTGCTGACGTAGCTGAGATTTACAGAATTGCTGCAAAAGCTGAACTGTAATACCGGTTCTGCTCCATTTTAATCGACTATTGAGGAAGGATCCTTTTGAAAATGGGATTCTTCCTCTTTTTTATTGCTCCCCAAATTAAACTTCGCCTTTCTGGCAAAGATTAGTTGGGGGAGCAATATATACGGAGCCAAAGGCATTGGGAAGTACGGCGGATTCCGACACAAATCGCAGGTGATAGGTGGTATACTATGGGTGGAATGATTCATATAAGGAGGCGAGTTACGTTGGATATTGACATAAGATCGGAAAATGGTGCGGCTATCGCCCATCTCAGAGGTGAAATCGACCACCATACTGCCAAAGACCTGCGCTCTCAGCTTGACAAGTTCATAATCAATATGCAGCCGGAACTGCTGGCGATCGACTTCGCGGACATCACCTTCATGGACAGTTCCGGGATCGGACTTATCATGGGACGCTGCAAGCTCATGAAGGAATGCGGCGGTATTCTTGAGGTTAGGAATCCGCAGCCGTACATCCGCAGAGTAATGAAGCTGTCGGGGATAGAACGCATCGTAAAGGTGATATAGGAGGTAAAAAATGGAAGTTTTAAATGAAGTAAAGTTCACAATGCCGTCTTTGTCGGTGAATGAGGGAACTGCGAGGGCATTTGTTTCCTCATTCATTGTTCAGGCTGACCCCACGGTGGAGGAGCTGTCCGATATACGTACTGCCGTATCAGAGGCGGTGACCAATGCCATAGTTCACGGCTACCGCGGCACTGAGGGTAAGATAGAACTGACGGTCAGACTGCTCTCCGGAAGAGAGATATACATAAGAATTAAGGACTCCGGCTGCGGGATCCCAGACGTTAAGCAGGCAATGGAGCCGCTTTACACCACTTCCCCCGAGGAGGAGCGCTCCGGACTTGGCTTCTCAGTGATGGAGTCCTTCATGGACAAGCTAACGGTACGCAGCAGAGTGGGACGCGGAACAGTAGTCACTATGCGCAAGAGGCTGAGTGTTCATGGCAGATGAGATCAGACCCTCTGCGGAAGAGCATCTTGGACTGGTACACCTGTGCGCAAATAAGTTCCGTGGCAGGGGAGTGGAATATGATGATCTGTATTCAGCCGGCTGCATCGGACTGCTGAAAGCTGTTAAGGCGTTCGACTGTCAGCGGGGAGTGCGGTTCTCCACATATGCGGTGCCGGTGATCCTTGGGGAGATAAAGCGGCTGTTCCGTGACGGCGGTACCGTACACGTAAGCCGCACACTGCGGGAGCTCTCCCTGCGCGTACAGAGGATCTGCGAGGAGTTGCGGACGGCTAATGGCTGTGAGCCTACAGTGAGCCAGATAGCCGGAATGTGCGGTGAGTCCGAAACCGCCGTAGCTGAGGCATTGTGCGTAAGTCAGCCTGTAATGTCCCTGACAGCCGGTGAGGACGAGGTGCAGCTGGATCTGCCGACCGAATCTCCGGAGGACAGGATAGTGGACGGTATAGCGCTGAGGCAGGTAATGTCCGGACTTGAACCGGCTGACCGCGGTCTGCTGGAGCTGCGCTACTTCCGCGGACTGACTCAGGCAAAAACGGCAGCTGCACTGGGAATGACGCAGGTGCAGGTATCGAGGCGTGAAAAAAAGCTCCTTGCGCAGATGCGCAGGGAGCTGACCGGCTGATTCAGAACACAAGGTATTCAATGACCTGGTTGGATATGAGGAATCCCTCACGAGTCAGCGATACACAGCCGTTATTATATGTGATGTACCCTGCATTTACCAGTGCAGGGATCTTTTTTTCTATCTCACCTTTGTGCTCCGGAACACGGTCAAGGAGCAGTCCTTCTTTGAGCCGCAGCCGCAGCATTGCGTATTCGCTGTAGCCGCAGGGAGAATCGTCCGTGACCTCAGTGTGCTGTACCTCTGAACTGATAAACGCCGTAAGATCGGGAGATACTGCGAATCGCACACCACTGTAGCATGAATGTGCAGCGGGGCCGATGCCGATATAATCCTGACACCGCCAGTAGCGGCAGTTGTGGCGGCTCTCGTATCCGGACTTCGCAAAGTTAGACACCTCATACTGCATGAATCCGTGCTGTTCAAGGAGTTCCGCCATACGCAGGTACATAGCGGCAGATGTGTCGTCGTCCGGAAGAAGACAGCGTATCTCATCGCGGTCAAAGGGCGTACCCTCCTCAACTTTGAGTATGTACGCAGAGATGTGCCGGATAGGCAGCCGGCTCATTCGATCTATGGAATACTCCATAGAAGCGAGATCCTGTCCCGGAAGTGCGATCATCAGGTCGCAGGAGATATTTTCAAATCCGGCAGATGCAGCGTCAAGGACTGCTTTTTCAGCACGTTCTGCGGTGTGAGTTCTGCCAAGCAGTTTAAGCTCAGCGTCATGCATGGACTGTACTCCGAAGGACAGGCGGTTCACGCCGCAGCTGCGCAGCTGACGGAGCTTATCGGCGCTGAGTGTGCCGGGATTGGCTTCCAGTGTTATCTCCGCATCGTCAGCAAGGTCGAAGGACTCCCGTACCTGATCAATGATCTCATCGATCTGTTCCGCCGACAGCAGCGACGGAGTACCTCCGCCGAAGTAGAGCGTATCGGTCACAGTACTGCGGTCGGAGTAATGCCGCAGATTGCGCAGGACTGCCTGAACATAAAGCTCCGCCTGCTGCTTGGTGTAACAGGCGGAGTAAAAATCGCAGTATGCGCATTTTTTTGCGCAGAACGGTACGTGTATATAGATCCCGAGGCTCATTATCGGGATCCCATTTTTATTGCCGGTTCGAGGCGGAAAAAGAATGCCCATACGATACGCGGTACGATGATCTTTATAGCTATCAGGGCAAGTACCACCTGACCTTCAATAGGTGAGAGCCACTGTATTTTCGGAGCTTTCAGGTATACAAGCACTATCAGCGCAAAGCAGATGAGGCTGAATATCGCGTTGAATATGGTAGCTCCCTTGCCGTTGACCAGTCGCTTTCCGCAGTGCGGACAGTTCCTTCCGATGGAATTGAGCTGACCGGCAAGTGCTTTGGTCAGTGGGTTGAATGTCTTGTTCTTGCAGTTTGGACAGTTGTATATACTCATGGCAATATCCTTTCAATTATTCTGCTTCGGCTGTTTTGATGAGCGGAAGCTCTTTAGCTGCCGGAAGCTCCTTCGCTAATGCCGCCATATGCTTGTACTGTGGAGTATGGCGGATAGTGCCGATTTTCATGCGGCGGTGTGCAGGCTTTCGGCTGCGTTTCATAGTCATAAGCCGGCTTCCGTGGAGAATGATGAAGCTAAGGAAGATCAGACCTATATCAAGCCATATTCCGGCTTTGTTGCTGTCGCCGGCGATCTTGCCGATGATAAGCAGTATCAGCGCAGTTACTATGACAGCTGTGAATGACAGCTCACGGAGAACTATCCGTATCCGTCTTATTATCCTGCCGGTATTGTTGTTGTAAGGCACGCCGGATGCCGCTGTGACTGCGATGCTAAGCAGTACCATTACTGCCGAGACTGATATGGCAATATAGTTCAAAAACATATGCATTCCTCCTCAGGAATCGAGCTTCAGTACGCTCATGAACGCCTCCTGCGGTACCTCTACTGTACCCAGCTGACGCATGCGCTTCTTTCCTTCCTTCTGCTTTTCAAGGAGCTTCTTCTTTCTGGTAATGTCACCGCCGTAGCACTTCGCAAGAACGTCCTTGCGCACTGCCTTTACGGTCTCACGGGCGATGATCTTTCCGCCGATAGCAGCCTGTATCGGTACTTCAAAGAGCTGACGCGGAATGTTTTCCTTGAGCTTTTCGGCTATTTTACGTGCTCTTGAGTATGCCTTGTCTGCGTGGATAATGAACGATAGCGCGTCCACGATGTCTCCGTTCAGGAGAATATCCAGCTTGACCAGCTTCGACGGAACATATCCCATCATTTCGTAGTCAAATGAGGCGTATCCCTTTGTACGCGACTTCAGAACATCAAAGAAGTCATATACTATCTCATTGAGCGGCAGTTCATAGTGCAGCTCCACACGGGTGTCATCGAGGTACTTCATATCCTTGAATACACCGCGGCGGTCCTGACACAGCTCCATGATATTTCCGACATAGTCGGAAGGGGAGAGTATGCTTGCCTTGACCATAGGCTCCTCTGCGACCTGTATCAGCGCAGGGTCGGGATAGTTTGTGGGGTTATCGATATACTGTATCTCGCCGTTGGTAAGCGTTACCTTGTATATAACTGACGGCGCGGTAGTTATCAGGTCGAGGTTGTACTCGCGCTCGAGGCGCTCCTGAATGATCTCCATGTGGAGCAGTCCGAGGAATCCGCAGCGGAATCCGAAACCGAGAGCGATAGAAGTTTCCGGCTCGAAGGACAGTGAGGCATCGTTCAGCTGGAGCTTCTCCAGAGCCTCGCGGAGGTCACCGTACTTTGCACCGTCGGCAGGGTAGATACCGGAGAATACCATCGGATTTACCTTGCGGTAGCCGGGCAGCGGAGCGTCACAGGGATTCTCGTCATTTGTGACTGTATCGCCGACCTGAGTATCGCCGATACTCTTGATAGAAGCAGCGATATAACCGACCTCACCGGCTTCGAGCATACCGGTGTTGTTGAGTGTGGTAGCGTCCATGCAGCCGGCTTCAACAACGTTGAATACAGCGCCGGTAGCCATAAGGCGGATATTGTCGCCGACCTTTACGCGGCCTTCCTTTACACGGATGTAGATTATAACGCCCTTGTATGAGTCGTAGTAGCTGTCGAAGATAAGAGCCTTCAGCGGCTTTTCCGGATCACCCTGAGGTGCAGGAATATCGGTAACAATGCGTTCAAGCACCTCCTCGATGTTGGTGCCCATTTTCGCAGATATGCGCGGAGCATCCATTGCAGGGATACCTATGACGTTCTCCACCTCATTGCATACTCTTTCCGGATCAGCAGAAGGGAGGTCGATCTTGTTTACTACCGGTAAGACCTCGAGGTCGTGCTCGATAGCAAGGTAGGTGTTGGCAAGGGTCTGCGCCTCGATGCCCTGCGATGCGTCAACGACGAGAATAGCACCCTCGCAGGCAGCCAGTGAACGTGATACTTCGTAGTTGAAGTCAACATGACCGGGGGTATCGATGAGGTTGAAGATATAGTCCTCACCGTCACTTGCTGTATATTTAAGACGTACAGCCCGCGCTTTGATGGTGATGCCGCGCTCACGCTCAATATCCATATTGTCCAGCAGCTGATCCTCCATGTCGCGGATAGCAACTGTTTCTGTCTTTTCAAGGATACGGTCAGCAAGTGTGGACTTGCCGTGATCTATATGTGCAATGATACAGAAGTTTCTGATTTTATCGTTAGCCAATGCAATACCTCTTTTCAAACATAATAACTCAATATAATTATATCAGAAAAATGCTGATTTGTAAAGGCTTTTCTTCTGATGACTGCATTATACTAATTTCAATACTATTGCTCCCCCAATTAAACTTTGCCAACCAATGCTCAACATAAAGAAAATATATCTGCGTCAGAAAAACTTGAAATGCGAAAGCCCTTCAAGGATTTTTAACGCAGTCACCGGCAAAATTTGACGAAAAGACGTGCATG
>CADBNS010000012.1 GCA_902796065.1 Ruminococcus flavefaciens | reverse complement strand
TCTGTGCAAGATGACGGAAAATATCCAAGCAGATTCAGTACAAAGACGTCAGGCGGTCTTTGTGCGGTGTTGCCTTAACGCAGTCACAGGCATAATTTGACGAAAAGACGTGCATGAATCCCTATGTGGACAGGTTCTTAAAATAATGATCCCGGGAGGAATTGAAAAATGGATATAAAATATCTGGTTTTTTTACAGGATATCAGGGAGAGTGCACCTGAATGGTTCAACAAACTGATACAGTTCATCACCGATATAGGTGTATTGTGCATTCTTATACCGATGCTGCTTTACTTCTGCTTTGATAAGAAAAAAGGAAGATTTGTTTTTATCTCGCTGGCAGTTACGTCTGTATTGAATGTATTTATCAAGAATATTTTCTGTGTTTACAGACCATGGATAAGGTCGGAACTTATAAAGCCGACTGAAACAGCCATCAAAGGTGCCGGGGGATATTCATTCCCAAGCAGCCATACTACAGGAGCAGCTGCTTCGCTTGGTTCTGTTGCCTTTGTTTATCGTAAAAAGAAGCTCATCATGATACCTTGTATCTGTCTGGTTCTGTTGGTAGCGTTTTCCAGAAATTACCTCGGTGTTCATACACCGCAGGATGTTTTAACAGCTCTGCTGGAATCAGCAGGAATGATCCTGCTTATAAATACTGTATTAAACAGAAACGAAAGCTCGGGTAAGGATAACCGGTTTTTTTACCTTGCAACAGTGGCTGTAACACTATTAGCAATGATATTTATGTGTCTGAAGAATTATCCTGTGGACTATGATGCCGCAGGTAATATCCTGATGGATCATTCAGATGCGGTTGCATCATTCACCTCTAAGGCTGGCTTGCTCACGGGTATCATTATGGCATTGATGCTGGAAGAAAAATATATTGATTTCGATACTGATGATCTTAAATGGTCAAGAAGGATAATGAGAGCAATTATCGGTGCGGTTATGTTTTTCATTGCGTCGATGCTATCTGCCACAGTTTCGTCTGTGCTGCCGATAAAATGGATCTCGGCATTTGCACAAAATGCGCTGATGTACTTTTTCCTTCTGTTTTTCACACCGTTTTTATTCACTAAGATCGAGGCTCGCAAGCACTGATCTTGTGCAGTATGATCTGTAATTCTTTTGGAGAATCATCTCTCAATACCCAAACAAATGATCCGTCAGCTCCGGAACTTCTCTTTTCTGGCAGGTCAACGTAAAAACGGGTCAGGTCCCTGTTGATAAGGACCTGACCCGTTTTTTTTAATCAGCCACGCAAAACAGCAGATCTCAGACCGACGTATCTTCCTTTACAGGATCCCGGCGTGTGAACAGCCTTTGCAGCGCCTGTATGAACATGGTCAGGTACCGCAGCATAGGCTCAGCTATTATCGAAAAATCTATGCAAAGCAGTATGCATTTCAGCGACATCGCAGAGATATTGAAGAAGTCGCTGACAAATACCATGCACAGTGTCAGACCTACTGCACAGAACAGCCATATTCCCCATTTGAGACTGGTCATCGGCTTGCTTATACGGTATAGTATCATGAAGCCTACGATGCTCAGCAGTATGGTGGAACCTGTTGTTATATCGTCCTGCGGTGCGTTGAATATATTTCCAAAGTATACCATTGCGGCTACAACTACTGTATCAGTTATTCCCGCCGGAAGTGCCTTCAGGAGTATGTTCGTCATGAACTTGCCCTTTATCAGCTCCTTGTTCGGTACCTGTGACAGAAGAAATGCCGGAAGTCCTATGGTAAACATACTTATCAGCGATATATTCGCCGGCTTGAACGGATAGGTTATGCCTATGAATATCGACATAACCGACAGCAGCAGCGAGAATATATTCTTCACCAGAAACAGACTTCCCGAACGCTCCAGATTGTTTACGACCTTGCGTCCTTCCATTACTACGTCCGGCATTTTCGCAAAGTCTGATTCCAGCAGCACCAGCTGCGATGCCTGCGCTGCTGCGTCACTTCCGCTCGCCATCGCTACGGAACAGTCCGCATCCTTCAATGCAAGTACATCGTTTACACCGTCACCTGTCATGGCTACGGTATGCCCGTCAGACTTCAGCGCACGGACAAATTTGCGTTTCTGGTCCGGTGTTACTCTGCCGAATACCGTGTACTTCTCAACTGCATCCTGTATGGACTGGTCTGTGGTCAGCGTCGATGCATCGATGAACCTTTCTGCATTGTTTATCCCTGCCTGCCGCGCTATCTCTGACACGGTAACAGGATTGTCGCCGGAGATGACCTTTATCTCTACCCCCTGCTCTGCAAAAAATCTGAACGTATCCGGTGCATTCTTCCTTATGGGATTGCTCAGCACCACAAAACACAGCGGCTCTACCTTTTCCGTCAGCGCCCTTCCGTCCGGTCTGCCGTTATAGCGTCCGAATGCCAGCACACGGTAACCCTTCCTGCTTCTGGATTCTATCATTTCACGGTATTCGTCTATTTGCTCACGCAGCACGAACTCCGGTGCTCCCAACACGTAAGCTCCGTCACTGAGTACTGCGCTGCTGTATTTGAACTCCGACGAAAAGCCGGTATGCTCCTTTACGGTATGGTCGGACGGTGTGCGGAAGTAGTTCTTTACTGCTGCCATAGTTGCGTTGTCAGCGTCCTGCGCTGAGGCAAAATCACTCAGCAGCACATCAAGCTCATCGGTTATGTCCTCTGATACCGGCACTACCGATGTTACCGCCATAGTATCCTCTGTAATGGTTCCTGTTTTGTCCACACACAGCACATCTACACGCGCCAGTGTCTCTATACACTTCATGTCGTGGACAAGTACCTTTCCCATAGCCAGACGCATCGCACTTATCGCAAGAGTAGTGCTCGCCAGCAGGAATAGTCCCTCCGGTATCATGCCGATAACTGCTGCGACCATGGACTGTATACTGTCCTTTACTCCGGCTTCGTCCAGAAAATACTGCTGATAGAACAGCGCGATGCCAATGGGGATAATGATTATTCCGGCTATCATTACTATCTTGTTCAGCGAGCGTATCATCTCCGACTGCTCGCCCTTCTTCGCCTTCTTCGCCTGTATGGTCAGCTGCGAGATGTAGGACTGCTCTCCCACCTTCTCAAGCCGCGCATGACAGGTACCCGATACGATATAGCTTCCCGACATGAGCATATCGCCCTTGTTCTTCACTATCTCGTCGGACTCTCCCGTGAGCAGCGACTCGTTGACTGATACTGTTCCGTCGATCACGACCGCATCTGCACTGATCTGGTTTCCTGCACGGAATACTGCTATATCGTCCAGCACCAGATCCCGGGACAGTACGCTCAGCTCCCTGCCATCGCGCACTACAGATGTCACCGGCGCATTCAGCATGGACAGCTTGTCCAGCACACGCTTGGAACGCAGCTCCTGTATGATGCCGATAAGCGTATTCGCAATAATTATCGGCATGAACGTTACATCGCGGTAAGAGCCGGTATAGAGTATCAGTGCAGCAAGTATGGCAAAGATAAAGTTGAAGTATGTGAATATATTTGATTTGAGTATCTCCCTCACTGACTTTGAGGGAGGCTCCGGCGGCCTGTTATCGTAGCCCTCGGCACGCCGCTGCTCTGCCTGTGCATTGGTAAGTCCGGCATCAGGCTCAGCGTAGATACGCTCCGGCTCGGTATAAGGTACAGGCTCTGTGTTATTTCTCATTCTGCGCTCCTTTCACGCCATTGAAGCACTCTCTGCTTCATAGTTTCTATGTCAAGTATCCCGTATGCAAAGCCTTTGCGCACCAGCTCTGCCGGAAGATATTCGTCGTATTTCTCAAATACCGGCACTTCTCCGGGATACACAAGCTCCAGCGGGTCGAACTCCTTCTCTGCCTCTTCCGCAAGGATACGGAAAAAGTCCTCCGGCTGCACCTTCATGGTGAATTGCAAATAGTACGGCCGTGATGACTCCATTCCGCGCAGCCCCAGCCTGTCCGCACAGCGCAGCTTCAGAAAGCGCTCCAGTGCGAAAAAAGCGTAGGTTCCCAGCCACGGGAACAGACACCACATATTGCCGCCCAGACATACCAGCGGTTCCTCTGTTACGCCGGAATTACGCGCACTCTGTCGCGCCTGTGCAAGTCGCTGCACTGCATTCTTCATCAGGTACGGATAGCTCTTCTCCTCACGCAGCACATCACGCATACGCAGCAGTATCTTCGTGTTTATGTCTCCGGCACAGTCACCGAAATACGCCGGTACCTTTCCCTTTATCTGCTCACAGTAGACAAGGTGGCGTTTGTGGTCCACCTCCTCGACTACCCATACGTGTCCGGCTATCGCTATCTTCTCGCCTACCGGCGGCGGCATGACGATGGTACCAAGCTCCTGTGAGTCCCAGCGGACCGTATACTCCTCGTTTTCCTGAAATACTGCATAGAACCTGAAGCTGTTTATGATGCGCTCTCCGGCAAGTCCTACGATAAGTCCGCCCTCCTCTGTGCGCTGTATGTGGTCATTCTCGATAAGGTGCCGCAGCAGCACACGGAAGTCGTCCTGTGAGATGCGGTGGAAGTATTTCAGCGTCAGCACCCGTGATGCCAGCTGCGGCGGTGTAAGCTCACCGCAGGACGCCAGTGTGCTCATGGTCTGATGATACAGCAGACTGAACGGCAGTCTGTCCAGCTTAGGCGGCTCTACCCAGCGCTCCTCAAGATATACCTGTATCAGCGCTATGCCCTGTATCAGCTTCCACGGTACTGTCTCAGGCAGCATAGAACGTGGCTCCGGCAGCTCCTCGCGGATAACGAACCACATCTCCGGCGGAAGGTCACGGCGTCCGGTGCGACCCATGCGCTGGAGGAATGAGGATACCGTAAAGGGCGCATCTATCTGGAATGCACGTTCAAGTCTGCCGATGTCTATGCCCAGCTCAAGAGTAGCCGTGGTTATAGTGGTAAGGTATACGTCCTCGTCCTTCATTGCAGCCTCAGCTGTCTCACGGTACGCTGCGGACAGGTTCCCGTGGTGTATCATGAACCGGTCAGGTTCGTGATTAGCCTCACAGTACGAACGCAGGGTCGTGGTGACTGCCTCGCACTCCTCACGGGAATTCACGAATACAAGGCATTTCTTGCCTCGTGTATGCTCAAATATATATCCCATTCCGGAGTCTGCGTGTTCCGGTGCAGTATCCGTTTTTTCCTCCAGTACCGGCAGCGCCTCCGGTGAGTCCTTCTCCTCCGGAAGGTTCTGCTGACTGATGTAGAAATGCTCCATGGATAGCCGCCATTTCGTACCTTTGGCTTCAATGCGCGGTATGACCGTTCCCCTGCCTGTACCTGCTGCAAGGAATTCTCCGGTAGCTTCAAGGTCACCGATAGTCGCGGACAGTCCTATACGCCGCGGATTCACTCCCGCCAGCTTCGATAGTCTCTCTATCAGGCAAAGTGTCTGCCCGCCGCGGTCACCGCGCATCAGCGAATGCACCTCGTCTATGACAATGAACCGCAGGTCTCCGAAAAGTCGGGGTATCATCGCGTGTTTCCTCAGAAGCATAGCCTCCAGCGACTCCGGAGTTATCTGCAATATCCCCGACGGATGTTTCAGCATCTTGTCCTTGTGGGACTGCGCTACATCTCCGTGCCAGTGCCATACCGGTATATCCGCCTCCTCGCACAGTTCATTGAGCCGTATGAACTGATCGTTGATAAGTGCCTTCAGCGGTCCTATATATACAGCTCCCACAGAACGTGGCATATCCTCGGAAAACAGCGTGAGTATGGGAAAAAATGCCGCCTCAGTCTTACCTGACGCAGTAGATGCCGAAAGCAGTACGTTCTCATCGGTGTTGAATACTGCCTCGCCGGCTGCCGCCTGTATAGCACGGAGAGATGTCCAGTTATTGCGGTAGATAAAATCCTGCACGAATGGTGCATAGCGTTCAAAAATATCCATATACTTCTCCTGTAAAAACAAAAGACCAAGAACCAGTCTTCACAAGATACATTTGCAGATTTCCGGCAAATCCACTTGCTCTGCCTGTGAAGACAGGTCCTGATTATCCACAGATATTATATCACATCTGCTCCTGCTTTTCAACTGTTGCATTCAGGCATCGTTTGTGGTATAATTAGTTTGTAAATACTAATAAACGGAAGTGATCGATTTGGTACAATATAATGTTACCGGTATGAGCTGTGCCGCTTGCAGTGCAAGAGTGGAAAAGGCTGTCAGCAGCGTACCCGGTGTTACATCATGCGCCGTCAGCCTGCTGACCAACTCCATGGGAGTTGAAGGCAGCGCAGCTCCGGCAGATATTATCGCAGCTGTCACGAACGCCGGATACGGAGCTTCGGTCAAGGGCGCTGAATACGCCTCCGCTGCGGCTGATGAGGAAGCTCTGGCTGATACCGAGACCCCAAAGCTGAAACGCAGGCTCCTGCTGTCCCTGGGATTTCTGGCAGTACTCATGTACTTCTCCATGGGTCACATGATGTTCGGAGCTCCCCTGCCTGCTTTCTTCGACGGAAATCATGTGGCTATGGGACTGGTGCAGATGATACTCGCCGCAATAGTCATGATAATAAACAAGAAGTTCTTTATCAGCGGCTTCAAAAGCCTCCTGCACCGCGCTCCCAATATGGACACGCTGGTGGCTATGGGCTCTATGGCTTCATTCGTGTGGAGCGTAGTGGTAGTATTCGCCATGACCCGCGCCCAGACCGACGGAAGAATGGCTGATGTGGAAAAGTATATGATGGACCTGTATTTTGAGTCCGCCGCTATGATACTTACACTCATTACCGTGGGCAAAATGCTGGAAGCTCGCTCCAAAGGTAAAACTACCGATGCTCTCCGCGGACTTATGAAGCTCGCTCCACGTACTGCAACTGTGGTGCGCGGCGGCGAGGAGCTGACTGTACCTGTGGAACAGGTCAGCATAGGCGATATATTCGTGGTGCGTCCCGGAGAGAATATCCCTGTGGACGGCATAGTCCTCGAGGGCAGCAGCGCTGTTAACGAGTCCGCTCTGACCGGCGAGAGTATACCGGTGGACAAGGCTGCCGGCGATACCGTTTCAGCTGCTACTATCAACCAGTCCGGATTTATTCGCTGTGAGGCTTCCCATGTGGGCGAGGATACCACGCTGTCTCACATTATAAAAATGGTCAGCGATGCGGCTGCTACTAAGGCTCCCATCGCAAAAATCGCCGACAAGGTATCGGGAGTGTTTGTTCCGGTGGTCATTGCCATCGCAGTCATCACAACTATAGTATGGCTCATTGTTGGAAAAGAATTCGGATATGCACTGGCGCGCGGTATATCTGTTCTCGTTATCAGCTGTCCCTGTGCTCTGGGACTTGCTACTCCGGTCGCAATAATGGTCGGAAACGGCATCGGCGCTAAGAACGGTATCCTCTTCAAGACTGCTGTTTCCCTCGAAGAAACCGGAAAGATACAGATAGCTGCTCTGGATAAAACAGGTACTATCACCAGTGGCGAACCGGTAGTTACAGATATGATACCCGCCGATGATACCACAGAGGAACAGCTGCTGAAATATGCATATGCTCTGGAGGCTAAAAGCGAGCACCCCCTCGCCCGTGCCATAACTGCCATAGCTCAGGAACACTCACTGTCCGCTGATGAGGTCACGGACTTTGCCGCACTCCCCGGAAACGGACTGCGCGCTATGCTTGGTTCTGCCGAACTCACCGGCGGCAGCGTGAAGTATATGAGCGGTCTTGCCACTGTAACTGAGGATATGCAGTCTGCTGCCGAACATCTGGCGGAGGAGGGCAAAACTCCGCTCATGTTTGCTGTTGACGGAAAACTCATCGGTATGATCGCTGTTGCTGATGTCATAAAGGAGGACAGTCCGCAGGCTGTACGGGAATTACAGGCTATGGGCGTTAAGGTGGTCATGCTGACCGGCGATAACGAGCGTACTGCAAAGGCTATCGGCAGACAGGCTGGTGTTGATGAGGTTATCGCAGGGGTACTGCCGGACGGTAAGGAGAGCATTATCCGCAGACTGAAAAAACAGGGCAGAGTTGCTATGGTCGGGGACGGTATAAACGATGCTCCGGCTCTTACCCGTGCAGATATGGGTATCGCGATCGGTGCAGGTACAGATGTTGCCATCGATGCGGCTGATATTGTCCTCATGAAGAGCCGGCTCAGCGATGTTCCGGCTGCCATAAGGCTGAGCCGTGCGGCTCTCAGGAATATCCGCCAGAACCTGTTCTGGGCTTTCATATACAATATCATCGGCATACCGCTGGCTGCCGGAGTTTATATCCGTCTTTTCGGATGGGAGCTGAACCCAATGTTCGGCGCAGCTGCCATGAGTCTCTCCAGCTTCTGCGTTGTCACCAATGCATTGAGACTGAATCTGTTCCGCATACACGACGCAAGTCACGACAAGCCGCTGAAAAATGCTCTTGACCACATAGATACAGGCTGCTCCGATGACCTGACCACCATAACTGTGAAGATCAAGGGCATGATGTGTCCACACTGTGAGAACCGCATCAAGACCGCATTTGAGGCGCTGCCGGAGGTCGAGGAGGCTTCCGCAAGTCACGAAAAGGGTACTGCCGTACTGAAGGCAACAGCTGACATTCCTGCCGATGTGCTGAAGAAAACAGTTACCGATGCAGGATACAAATATCTTGGAACGAAATAACATTGTCACCCAATCCGTAAAAACAGGTTGACAAAGTGGACAGTGTGTGATATAATAGGTGACAATAATAATTCCGGAGGGATATTTATGTCACAAACTGCAACTGTAAAAAATAGCCGCTATTCTACAAAGGAACTCGTACTCACCGCCCTGATGGCTGTCATGATCGCTGTATGCTCATGGATCTCCATTCCTGCTGCGGTACCTTTCACCCTGCAAACCTTCGGCATAGCCTGCGCTGTGCTGATACTCGGCGGACGCAACGGCTGCCTCGCTATGGTCGTGTATCTGCTGCTTGGTGCTGTGGGACTGCCGGTATTCGCCGGTTTCAAAAGCGGTATCGGAGTACTGTTCGGATCTACCGGCGGCTACCTGCTGGGATACCTGCTGCTGACGCTCATCTACTGGGCTTCTGAGAAAATACCGGTGAAAAAGCCCGCCGCACGTATCGCTGTAAGTGCTGCCGCCCTCGTGGTCGGACTGGCGGTGTGCTTCGCATTCGGTACTGCGTGGTTCATGGTCGTTTACACGCGGAATACAGGCGCTATCGACCTCGCTACCGCATTGAAATGGTGCGTAACTCCTTTTGTACCATTCGATCTGCTCAAGATCGTCTTTGCACTCATTATCTCCGGCAGAGTTAAAAAATTAGCCGGTAAATAACGCAAAATACCGCAGTTACTCACGTAACTGCGGCTTTTTCTTTATTTGCTGTTTTTTTCTGCAATAATGCTCTTCACAATGCCGGAAGGGTCCTTTATGAGGAGGTATACAGCCCATACTATAAGTCCAAGTACTACGGCTGACGCTCCAAGAAATGCGTCGTTGACCATATCTGCTCCGGAGGGTACAAAGTAGTCCGCGCCGTCGCTGAGATACTCTGCTGCTGCATCTACCAGCCACATGAGTGAGGCTCCCCAGTACATATACATCAGGGTGCTGACCTTCATGGCTCTCGCACGAGGTGAGCTGTACCATACCAGTGTTGCTGCAACTGCCGCTGCTGCTGTTATCAGTAAAGTCATACCTTCTTCGCCTCCTTCAGCGCGCTCTTATCCGCACTCTTTCTCAGCTTCACGCTCACAGCGACCATACCTGCCCATACCAGCGTGACCACTGCCGCCATAGCTGTGCCTGATGTAGCCATCTCGTACAGCATTGCGGCTGTCTCAGTCTTGTCCGATGCCGCTGTCAGGAACGGGAAGAACGGAGTTACCTCACCATGCCAGAGATGCTCGAACGCCAGAAGTCCCGAGCCGCCCCAGAGCATACCATTCAGCCAGCCCAGCTTCTCGGAAAATCCGCCGGTAATGCCCTCCTTCTTCTCCTTATTCTTTACTGCTTTTCCTACTATCGTTGTAACTACAGCCTCTGCTGTCGGTACTAAAAAACAAGCCATATCGATTCTCCTTATTTGTCCCAGCCCAGCGCTTGGCGCTTTGCCTTCATGTCTGCCACTATCTTCTCGCCCAGCTTTACCGGATCTGTGTCTACGTTCATAGACGAGCCAAGCAGCTCTATCGTTCCGTATTTCAGGAACTCTATCACGTTCTTTGAACCGTAGATCTGCGCCTCTACACAGTGGTATGAGCTGATACCGTTGAGTCTGAATCCCAGTGCGGCATCAATTCCCTTTTCATTGCCCCACTCCGGCGACGAGAATGCAAAAGGCATCTCGTACATCTTCTTGCCAAGTGCTCCGGCTATGCCAGCGAATATACCTGATGAACGGGTATTGTCGATACATTCTCCAACGTGCCATACAGGCGGAAGATCCGGCTCAAGGAACTCCCTGAGGCTGTCACCTGCCTTCTCCTTGCCGGATACTGCACAGTATCCCAGCTTCATCAGCGGGAATGATGCACAGCCGTTGGATATTATCAGCACATTGTTCTTCAGCAGCACATCTGCTACGTCCACGATGCACTTCTCGTACAGCACCTTCGGATTGTTGCAGCCTACCATATTCACTACGCCCAGTATCCTGCCGTCCTTTATTGCATCTGCCAGCGGCTTCATGCTGCCGAAGCGCTTGTGTATGTACTCCACGGAGAAGCCGACCTCTGCCTCGACCTCATAGGGCGGTATGTATACCGGTATTCCCTTCCGCGCCTCAAAGCTCTCTATGGCACGGCGGACTATCTTCTCAGCCAGCGCCTTTGTCTCTCCGATATTGGAGTGGTGGTGATCGTACTCATACCGCTCAGCTCCCGGCAGACGCGCGGACTCACTGGTGGTGACTACTGTGGTCTTGAAGCACCTTGCGACCTCCATTATGGACGGGAATACGTCCTGTACATCAGCTACCCACAGGTCCAGTGCACCTGTACCCAGTACCAGCTCTGCGGACACCGCATTGGAGAGCGGTATTACTCCTGCATAGCGGTACATAGCCGAAAGTCCGGAGCAGCATATGCCGTAGAAGCGTATGCCCTTCGCTCCCTTTGACTTGGCAAGCTCAATAAGATCCTCACGCTTTCCGGCTTCCACTATCTGACTGACAAGCAGCGGCAGATGTCCGTGTACAGCTATGTTAACATATCCTTTCTCCAGCGCACCGATATTCACCTTCGATGTAACTCTGTCACCTACGCCGAAAAGTCCGTCTGTTGCGATAGAAGCGCCGACTACTCCGGAGAATGTGAATGCCAGTCCGCAGCGCAGGAACTGCTGCATAATGGATCGCCAGTCACCGTCAGTTGCACAGCCGGATTTATGGTAAGCCTCAAATACCTCGTGATACGCACTGACCGGAAGAATATCCAGTTCCTTCCATACCTCCTGACGCTCCGGGACTGCACACGCCTTTATGGTCTTGTACTCGTCAGGCACGGTCCGTGACATATCCTCAAGCAGAGCATCTGCAAGGTCACGGGCAACGTTTTTCAGCTGACGGTTCTTCTGCTTTATGCCGAACGCCTCAGCAGTTGAGCGTATCTTCTGCTCGCCCAGTATCGGGACGTCCAGCTTGCCCTCAGCTGCCCATTTCAGCGCGAGCATCACCTCACGGGCGTGCATTCCGTGCTGTGCTGCACCTGCCGCTGCTGAACGCAGCAGATTTCTCGCTACGATCAGGTCGGCATCGGCTCCACAGACTCCGCGGGGAGCCTTGGCTGTAATACGGCACGGACCCATGTTGCATATTTTACAGCATATGCCTGCAAGTCCGAAATTACACTGTGGCTTCTGCTGGTCAAATCGGTCGAAAGCGGTATCGATACCCAACTGCTCCATGCGCAGAAGCATCTCCCTTACTGCCGGATCGGGAGTCTGTTCAATAACGTCCTGCTTTGTGGGGAAGGTCTTGCGGTATTCGGATACGGCATTCATATAGTCCCTGATGAATGCCTGCGGATCCTCACTTTCTCCCTCTCCGTGGGACGCCTTGAGTATAACTGTCGGTACGCCGTGCTCATCGAATCCGATGATATTGCGGTGGGAATGGATATGTGCCGGACCGTCATGATCGTGGTGATGGTCATGATGATGGTCATGATTGTGATGGCTGTGACAATGTTCTGACATATTATCATCTCCGTTATATGTAGTATTCAATGTAGCTCTCTGATTTCAGATTGAAGAGCTCAAATATCTTGTCGCGGACGTAGAGGAAGTCCTCCGCAGTCCTGTCGCGGTGAGCTCCCAGCGGCACCTTGACTACGCTCTTTATCCTGCCGGGATCCGCCATCATGACAACTATCCTGTCGGCAAGGTATACCGCTTCTTCTATGTCGTGAGTGACGAATACAATGGTCTTTTTCTCTTCCCGCGAGATCCTTAGTATATCCTCCTGCAGCTTCATACGTGTTATGGCGTCCAGTGCGCCGAAGGGTTCATCCATGAATATGATGTCCGGATCTACGGCAAGTCCGCGGGCAATGGATACCCTCTGCTGCTGACCACCGGACAGCTGACGGGGATAGCGCTTTTCATAGCCGCTGAGTCCAACAAGTCCGAGATACTTCTTTGCTATCTCCTCCCACTGTGATCTCGGCACATTCTTTGCCGCAAGTCCCAGTTCCACGTTGTGCAGAACGTTCCTCCACGGAAGAAGTCCGTAATTCTGGAAGATGGTGATATTATTTATGGAAGGAGCTGTAACTTCCTTTCCGTCTATCTTCACGCTTCCGCTGTTGACTTTCTCAAAGCCGGCAAGTGCATTGAGCAGTGTACTCTTTCCGCAGCCGGAGGGGCCCAGCAGGCAGATGAACTCGCCCTTGTCTATATCCAGCGACACGTTATCCAGTGCCACGAACTCTCTGCCCTCCTGCTTGTATCTCTTGCAGGCGTCCTTTACTTCTATGTACATCACTCAGCACCTCCCCATGAGCGCAGTATCAGCCTCTCTGCCAGCTTCAGCAGACTGTCAAGGAGTATACCCATTACTCCTATCACCAGTATCGTGGCAAGGAGAATGTCTGCGCGGATATTGTTTCTTGCATCGATTATCTGATAGCCCAGTCCGGACTGAGCTCCCACCATTTCGCCGGCTACAAGGAATATCCACGCTGTACCCAGTGCAAGGTGGATACCATTGGCTATCTGCGGAAATGCTGCGGGAAATATGACCTTCCATGTCAGGGCAGGCTGCTTTATTCCGAAATTCTGAGATACCTTCAGGTATATGGGGTCTATGCCGCCTACTGCCGATACAGTTGAGAGCAGCACAGGGAAGAAGGCTGCGATGAAGATAATAACTATCGCCGGAACATCACCTATACCGAACAGCAGCACGATAAACGGCATCCACGCTGTCGGTGATATGGGACGCAGCAGCTGCACAGCCGGATTAACATACTGGAATACCTTCGGCAGTCTGCCGAGTATCAGTCCAAGCACTACGGCTATGACTACAGAGCTGATATAGCCTGCGGCAAAGCGGTACATACTGGTCCGGATATTCTCGAACAGCTTGCCGTTGGAGATCATCTCGATCAGCGCATCAAGAGCCATTTTGGGCGACGGAAACAGTGCCTTGTCGTAGCTGCTTACGGAAAAAAGTATCTGCCATATTATAATAAGTATAGCTAAGGATACAACGATGTTTTTCAGAGATAGCAATTTCTTCATTTTTATCACGCCTTATCAGAAGTCATTCTTTACAAATTCAGTGTATGTGGGCGGATTGTCGGAGAGTCCGTACTCCTTTACCTTATCCACCAGCTTATTGTATGTATCTTCGGTTATGTCAAGGTCATTATATGAGATCCATTTCAGTGATATATCCAGTACCTCCTCAGACTGAGAGAGATACTTCGCTGCGACCTTCTTTGCCTCCTCCTGTGTCAGGGAGTTTCCGGCAGCCTTATAGCTGCTTACGAAGTTCTTTGCATCCTCCGGACGCTCAGCGATGAACTTATCAGTGAGCACCAGTCCGCAGCAGATGGAATCCTCCCAAAGCTCCTCGGAGTTATACAGTACCTTTCCGACTCCGAGAGAAACGCCCATAGCTCCGAAAGGCTCAGCAACGCAGTAGCCGTCTATCTGTCCGCTTGCAAGAGCTGACGGCATCTCAGTCGGTGCAAGCTCAGTGATGTTCACATCGTCTATTTTCAGTCCGGCAGTCGCAAGCGCATCATTGAGAAGGATATGATGTGAGGACTGTCTGTGTGGGATAGCGAAGGTCTTGCCCTTCATATCCACCGCTGAATTTATATCATTTGATACTACGACTACATTTCCGTCCCTGTGACCCAGTGCTACCGCCTTGATGCCGATACCCTCCTGCTTGGATTTCATTGCCAGCTCGATGAGTACAGATGCTCCGTCAACGCGGTTGGTATTCAGTGCGTCCAGCAGCTCAGTCCATGAGCCGTACTTTACCAGCTCGACCTTCATACCTGTCTGTGCCTCGAGGTCCTCAGCCTCTTTCAGTACAGCCAGAGAGTGAGTTATGGGAAGGTAGGCAATCTTGATCGTATTACCCTCTGCTTTTCCGGAGTTTCCGCATGATACAGCGCTTGCACCAAGAACCAGCGCCAACAGCAGTGCAGTAGTTTTTCTTTTCATATATATCTTCCTTTCATAATTGATCCCAAAACTAAACCATGCCAGCCAATGCACAACATAAATAAAATATATCTGCGTCAGAAAAACTTGAAATGTGAAAGCATTCCTGCGTTTTCCTTCCTTTCTGACTTCGCCTTTTTGGCAAAGTTTAATTTGGGGAGCAATAAAACCCGGACTGTTTCTGTCGTTCCGCCGGCTACCATTTAGTAATCATATCTGTTTGATAGGATTTATTATACTTATTTTCCCCTCTTTTGTCAATACGTTTCCGGAACAGTAGCTGCAAATCGTTCTTTTGACCATAATAATACATAAATCATATCTATTTAATATGCATTATGTCAGGACGATCTGAAAAATGACCAATGCTCATTTCTTCGCTATATACGGCAAATAATCAATAATCGCTATTTTTTTGTGCATCTACTATCTGTATATCATATTATTGTTATAACTTTCCGTCAAAAACCACAATCAGAAATATCTTTTTCTGACGAATCTGCCGAAATTTACAAATCTTTTCACTTTATCCTCTGTTTCTATTGACCTTTTCACCGATAATGATATAATGATAATGGCGGAAACTCATTCATTTATAATAAAGGAGGTAATTGAAATGGGAAAGAAACATTCCGGAAAGATCACTAAAAAGGTCTTTTCTCTTCTCGCCGCTTCTGCTGTTATCACAACGCAGATCCCCACTGCCATTCCTACCAACGCAGCATTCAGCATTACCCGTGCTGAGGTCAATGTTCCAACTGATGCTCTTGTCGGAGCAGATACAGCTGTAACTACTACAGCTGCGACAACTGCAACAACTGCTGCATCCACAACCAAGGCTGCTGTAACCACTGCCGCTGCAACCAAGACTGCTGCTCCGGCTACCACAGCTGCTGCATCCGCAAAAATAAAGGCTCAGCCATGCCTTTCCATGGAAAGCCTTACAGTTCCCGCATCATCTGCAGGTACAAGGGTAACGCTCAAGATCAACTTAAACGAGCCTAACTTAGGTGACGAGTATTACTACTATAATTCCAACATCTATGTTGATATGGACAACCGCCTCACCTTTGTCGGTGCGTCCAGCGACATAACAAGCAACAGTCTGAATAGTGCGCCTAATACTGTACGCTATTCCAATTCATACAGCGTATACAACACCTACAGAACAACACGTCTGATCGGCGGTGCATTCCGTTACGGAAAGAACGGAACGATAGCAAATATCGAAGTTACTATCCCTGCATATGCAAAGCCAGGCGATATTTTCTACTTCAATATCTGCAACACTAAAAACTGTTCTTCACAGGCAAGAATCATTGGCACAGATAAAACTGTCGCAGAAAACAATAAGCGCTTTACAACTGCTGATACAAGCAGCGACAAGTACCTCAAGGATACTCCATATGACGGATATATCCTTATTGACCCGTCATCAGCTGCCAATACATCAACAGCTTCAAGGCCATATGAGCTCGTAAGAAAGAACTCAGTAACTTATGCCGTATACAGTGACCACGCAGTAGCTGCATTCTGCGACTACGAGGCTGAAAAGGCTGTTATCGAGTCTGAGATAAACGGACAGAAGGTAACAGAGATCGCTGACTATGCCTTTGCACAGACTGCTGCAAAGTCTGTAACTATCCCTGATACAGTTACAAAGATCGGCAACTATGCATTCAATTACAGCAGTATCGAATCACTGGTAATTCCGGACAGTGTTACTTCTATCGGTAACTATGCTTTCAGTTCTTCCACGATTCAGAGCGTTACACTTCCGGGCAATATAGAATCGCTTCCGAACTATCTTTTCCGCGATTGTACTTCACTGAAATCACTGACTATCCCTGACAGTGTAAAGAGTGTTGGAGCTTTTTTGTTATACAACTGCTCTTCTCTTACTGAACTGAAGCTGCCAAAGGATATAACAGCGATTTCTTCTAATATGTGCAATGGCTGTAGGTCTCTTAAAACAATAGAGATCCCTGCCGGCGTTACAACTATCGATAACGATGCATTCCAGAATTCCGGTCTGACATCAGTTGTAATTCCGGACGCTGTAACAGTGATCAACAGTTATGCATTCCAAGGCTGTTTTGATCTTGCATCTGTTCAGCTTTCTTCAAAACTTGAGAAGATATATAATTATGCATTCAGTGACTGTAGAGCACTCAAGAGCTTAGAACTGCCTGAAACTCTTACATATATCGGCTATTATGTATTATCAAATACACAGATCAAGGAACTGAATATCCCTGCATCGGTCACAACTGTATCTGATAACGCATTCTCCGGCTCAAACATTGAGACCATCAACTATCCCGATGAGCTTGAAACTCTTCCGGCAAATGCTTACTCAGGCGCTACCAAGGTCAAGGAGATCAAGCTGCCTTCAAAGCTGACAGCTGTCCCGGATGGTGCATTCCAATTCTGCCAATCTCTTACAAGCATTGATCTTCCTGAAACTGTAACAAGCTTAGGAACAAATGCTTTCAAGTACAGCGGCTTCAAGAGCTTTGAGATACCGGACAGCATCACTACACTTAAACCCTATGTCTTTGAGAATTCAAATATTGAATCCATGACTATTCCGGAAAGATTCACTGAGCTTCCGAATGGAATGTTCTATGGCTGCACAAAGCTGAAGTCAGTCAAGCTGCCTTCAAAGCTCACAGCTATACCTGATTACTTCCTGCAAAACTGCTCAGCTCTTACAAGCATTGAGCTGCCTGATACTGTAACAAGCATCGGTGAAAGTGCATTTTCTAACACCAAAATCACAGAGCTTGCACTTCCGGGAAAAATAGCTCAGATAAAGGGAGGTGCATTCTCAGCTTCCAACATCGAATCTATCATTATCCCCGAAACAGTAACGGTTCTTCCGAATAGTGTATTTTCAGGCGCAGGCAAGCTGAAGTCAGTCAAGCTGCCTTCAAAGCTCACAAATATCCCCAGCTATGCTTTTAGCGGCTGCACATCTCTCACTGAGTTAGAGATACCTGAAACTGTAACATCTATCGGATACCAGGCATTCAACAACTGCGGCATAAAGGAACTGAAAATGCCGGCAGGTATAAAATCCATCGACACTAATTCTTTTAACGCAACTATTGAATCTGTCAGCTATCCTGATTCAATGACAACTCTTCCGGATAATGCATTCAGAGGTCTTTCTAACATGAAGACAGTAAAGCTTCCTTCAAAGCTGACTGCAATTCCTAACGATGCTTTTAACGGCTGCACATCTCTTGCAAGCATAGAGATCCCTGAGACTGTGACCAGCATCGGACATTATGCTTTTACAAACTGTACTTCTCTGAAGAGCATTGATCTTCCGGATAATATAACTTCGATCGGAAATAATGCATTCAACGGCTGCACCGGAATAACAAGCATAGTCCTTCCGGCAAAGCTGACCTCAATGGGTTACAACGTATTCCAGAATTCAGGCATCAAGGAGATAAACATCCCAGCAGGCGTAACAAAATGCAATCAGTCTTTCAGCTATTCTAACATAGAAAAGATCACATTTGATGATTCAATAACTGCTATTCCTGATGCTGCATTCTGGGGAGCAACCAAGCTCACTTCAGTAAAGCTTCCTTCCAAGCTGGAAAGTATCGGAATTACTGCATTCGAGAACTGTACAGCGTTAAAGGAGATCAGCATTCCTGACACGGTGAAAAAGATAGGTACATATGCTTTCAATGGCTCAGGCATCACTAAAGTGACTCTCCCTGCTTCACTGACAGATTTCTCTTATGCTTTCTGCAATTCCAACGTTGAAACTATTATCTGCAATGATGCTATGAAAGCTATACCGGATAATGGATTCCATGGTGCGAAGAATCTGAAATCAATAACACTTCCTTCCAAGCTGGAAACTATCGGAAATTATGCATTCCATAGATGTGCAGCACTTACAGATGTCGATATTCCTGACACTGTAACAAGTATCGGATCAGAGTCCTTCCGTGAGACCGGTCTCAAGACAATTGAGCTCCCGGGCAGCATTAAAGCTATCCCCGGTTACGCATTCAGCGGCTCAACCAGCCTGACATCAGTCAAGCTCAATGATGGCCTCACTTCTATCGGAAACCACGCTTTCGACGGCTGTACTTCACTGGCTGAGATCAATATTCCGGATACCGTAACAACTATCGACTGGAGTACATTCATCGGTACTGCAATCAAGTCGATCGTTATCCCTGAATCTGTAACAAAGATCAATCCGAATTCAATGTTTACGAACTGTACAGCACTTGAATCCGTAACACTTCCACAGTCTCTGACCTCAGTGGGAACAGATATGTTCAAAAACTGCCCCAAGCTGAAGGGCGTGGATATTCCGGAGAATGTGAACATCATCAACTCTGACGCATTCAACGGTACTACATTCACTTCACTGTACATTCCTGCAAGCGTAACAAGCATCAATGCATATGCTCTCAGAAACAGCAAGATCACCACTATCTACGGCTATAAGGGCACAGCTGCCGAGAAGTTCGCAGCAGATCATAACCTCAAGTTCGTTGAGAGTGACGGCAGAGTATGGGACAAGACTGACAGCCTTCCTACTGCCGGAAAGTACAAGCTCAACTGCGACGTAACTGTTAATAGCAGAGTAGATATAAGATCTGCTCTTGACCTTGACCTCAACGGTCACACTGTTACTGTAGGACAGATCAGAGATCACGGAAGCCTTATCATAAGAGATTCAAGCAGCGCCAAGACAGGTACTGTAAAGACCGCTGGTTCAGACAACCTTCTCGAAGTATACGGTAAGATGATACTCCTTGGCGGTACATTCTACGGAAACGAAAAGGGCGATGATGCTGCTACTATCGGCTTCAACAGCGGTGATGAATACCTGCTCGAGATCGACGGTGCAACTGTTTACGCTTCATCAAGCAACGCTCTCTCTGTAAGAGGCGGAAAGGGTACTATCAACATCAAGAGCGGTACTCTTGAATCTACATACAATAAGGAAAAAGCTTCCAATAGCGTACATTCAGCAGTCTATATCCGCGGCTCATACAGTGGTAATATCAATATCACAGGCGGTACCATCAAGGGCGGCTCAGCTGCTGCTATATATGCTTTCAACAACTCAGCTGTTATGAATATCAGCGGCGGTAAGCTCTCCAGTGAAGGCGACTACGCACTGTACTGCAACAGCAATGAAACTATCAACCTCAGCGGCGACATCAGCATCAAGGCTAAAAAGGGCGGTATCTACGCTCCAGAGGGCCGCGTATTCAACATAACCGGACCTGTAACTTCTGCTGACGTAAGCATCTATGCAGATAAATCCGGCGTTCTCACCAACGGCTTATCAAAGTACGTTGATGCAGCTGTCGTTTCACAGTACTTACCTGCTGTAAAGTCAAACGGTACTCTCCTTATCAATACTGCCGGAGAACTGGCGATCGACATTCCTGTAGTAACTACTACTACAAAGGCTACAACAACTACCACAACAAAGGCTACAACTACTACAATTGCAACATCTACTACAGTACTTCCTGACGCAAAGAAGTATCAGATAGTCAAT
>CADBNS010000011.1 GCA_902796065.1 Ruminococcus flavefaciens | reverse complement strand
GGCGTAAAGGCGTCTGCCGTATTCATCATCGGTATTAATAACAGCCGCATCGCAGATACTGAACAGCATCTTTTTAGCCTGATAGTAATTCTCCATCGTTTCATGGTAGTCAAGGTGATCCTGAGTGAGGTTGGTAAAGACAGCGGTCCTGAACCATGAAGAGCCGATACGGTTCTGTACAAGTCCGAAGGAGGATACCTCCATGACTACATACTCGCATCCTGCATCAGCCATTTTTTTCAGCAGAGCCATGAAATCATATGTCATAGGCGTAGTATTCTCAGTATGGAGCACCTCGTCGCCTATCTCATTCTGTATAGTTCCCACCAGACCGGTCTTATGTCCGGTACTCATAAGGATATGCTTGATAACATTGGTAGTTGTGGTCTTTCCATTGGTTCCGGTAACACCGATGAGTTTCATTCTGCGTTCGGGGTGTCCGAACCATGCTGAGCACACTTTTCCGTAGAGGAAGCGCGAATTATCGGTAAGTATCTGGTGCTCGCCAAGTCCCAGGTCATGCTCGCAGACTACTGCGGCTGCGCCTTTTTCCAGCATTTCAGCAGCAGCGGAATGTCCGTCGAAGCTGCCGCCCTTTACGCAGAAAAACAGGCTTCCCTCCTGCACCTTGCGCGTATCATCGGTTATGGAGGTTATTTCTGTATCACCTATTGCTGTAACTGCATTGTTTTCCAGCAGATCTCTCAATTTCATTGTTATTCCTCCTGTATTTCGCAGTATCTGTCTCTGCACAATTCCGGCGGACCTGCACAACAAGTCCGCCAGCTGTTATTTTTTAGTCACCCTGTGAGTTTACAGTGATCTCGATCTCGACGACGGTTCCCTTTGCGACCGGCTGTCCCGCTTCGATGCTCTGATTACTTACACTTGCATCATCACGGTCAGGTGAAGCGCCCCGTGTAACATAGTTCAGGTCTGCCTGTTCAAGGGACTGTATAGCCACCTGCGGTGAAAGTCCCTTCAATGCCGGAACTGAGTCGGTATAGTCAACTGTATGAGTAGGATCGGTGTATATGAATACTATTCCGCCCTTTGCAACTGCTGTTCCTGTCTGCGGACTCTGTGCCACGACTGTAGCATTGTCGCCGCGGACAACGCCCTTGAGGTTGAGCTTTTCGAGGGTCGCCAGAGCATTTTCAACTGAGCCTTCAAGAAGCGGAACTGTTACATCGAGGTTTTCAAGCTCCGCGTCGCTGTACTCAGGTGTGATACCCATATACGGAACGACCTCGGTAAGAATCTTTCGTGCTGTAGGAACGGCAACCTCTGAGCCGTAGTAATGGCCTAACGAACGATCAGGGAAGTCGCCCAGAACAAAGAGCACGATCTCCGGATCGTCAGCCGGAGTGAAGCAGCAGTATGACGAACCGTATTCGTCCTTATCAACGCTGATACGCTCTGATGTACCGGATTTTCCGCCTATTGAGTAGCCCTTGATAGTTACGTTTCCGCCGTTGTTGGAGGTAACAACATTTTCAAGGCACTCTCTCATTTTAGCCGAAGTCTCCTCAGAAATGACCTGACGGCGAACTGTTCGCTCATTCTTCAGCACAACATTTCCGGCAGGATCTACAACCTTATCCACCACATAGGGTTTCAGGAGATAGCCGCCGTTGATAGCCGCACAGTAGCCTGTGATCATTTCGATAGGGGTAATGGTCTCACTCTGTCCGAAGGCACTTACCGCAAGGTCGATAGGTCTCATAGCAGAAGCCGGAACGCCCTTACCGCTGCGCTCAGCAGGAAGGTCGATGCCGGATAATTCACTCATTCCGAACGCATCGAAGTAGTAGCAGAAGCGCTCGATACCCAGACGCTTGCCCAGTTCCATAAATGCAGGGTTACAGGAAGATGTAAGGGCTTCCTGGAATGACTGTGCTCCATGTGCGCCGGGGTAAACGTGACATTTTACAGGCTCAGCTCCGTCGAACTCCACAGAACCGTTGCACACAAGGTCCTTCACGTTGAAGTTGACGAGGTTCTCCTCGATCGCCGCAGCACTGGTGATAACCTTGAATACCGAACCCGGCTCATATATCTCAGTTATGCACTTATTGCGCCATTGACGCTCAACCATTGCGCTTTCAGTTTCCTCAGGAGTAAGGTCCTCATTGGTTATGATCGGCGATTTGTCCACAATTTCCTGCGGATTATTGGGATCAAAGCCGGGATAGGTAGCCATACCGTAAATAGCTCCGGTCTTGGCGTTCATAAGAATCGCACAGCTGCGGTTGCCGAGATTGAACTCCTCGGTCATCTCCTTGAGGTACTTCTCCATGATATACTGGATATTGTTATCAATGGTGAGGTAAACGTCATCGCCGTCCTTAGCAGGGTATGTCTTGGAGTAACGATAGGGCAGCTCATTTCCGTTGGAGTCTTTTGCGGAGATAGTACGTCCGTCGATACCGGCAAGATACTTGTTATATGAACACTCAACGCCGTATGTTCCCTGACCGTCAGCATTGGTGAAGCCAATAACTGAAGCAGCAAGGTCATTCTGCGGATAGTATCTCTTTGTATCCTCATTTACGTTAAGGCAGGTAAGACCATACTGTGTGAAGTACTTCAGCACCTCATCGGCAACCGGCTTCTCGACCTGAGTCTGGAGCTCAACGTACTGGCTTTCGGTCGCCATAGCCTTCTCAACCTTCTCAGCGGTTATGCCCAGCTTGCTTGACAGTACCGCTACAGCTGCACGTTTGAACTCATCAGCCGAATCCGGCAGAGGTGACAGTTCTCTTCCGGTTTTTTCGTCTATCTCAGCCTGATACGAACCGCCGCGCTTTTCGGAATTTCTCTTGTCTATTCTCGCCTGGAGGTCTTTCATGTCCTCAGCAAAGCGCTTTGGGTCAATGAACACCTTGTATACCGTAGCGCTCTTTGCAAGCAGAGTACCTTTCGCATCGTATATTGATCCCCTGTTGGCAGACAGAGTGATCGAACCGAAATGCTGATCGTTTGCCATTGCCTGATACTTCTTGTTATCGACTACTGATATGCGGAAGAAGTTGACAATGACTATGCCGAACAGCAGCACAAATACAGTGGTCATAACGACGCGGGCTCTGAATTTCATCTTCTTTGAAGGAATATGATTATCCATGATATATCCTTTCAGTACACACCGCCGCAGCGATGTCAGCTGTTTTTTCCATAAAATAGAATAAGGCAGGGTAATATTCTGCCCCGCCTTTGAACATCTCTTTATTTTTTTGATGTCCTTGTTGTTTGATACGACGAAGGATTTCGCTTATCAAGCGTGAAACCACCCCTTTCCGGTCTGTGCGCCCACAGACCGGAGAGGTGATTCCGATATTCCGATCACTCGTTGTATCTCCGTGTTCTACATATCACTACGGCTTTTTTATTTTTAGTGCCGTTAGTATTCAAAATTCATTCAAAGGCGTACTATATTTATATTGGTACTACCCTCTGAAATATTCCACGCAATAATCGAAGAATCCTTTTATCTTTGACATGATACCTTCGCTCTGCTCCGGAATATTAACTACATCGTCGGTCTGTATGCGGATATAGGTTATCTGAGAGGAATCTATTTTTCTCATTCCCAGCACATTAACAGCATACTCCTCGACATTTTGTGCAGAAATTCTGCTTTCAAGCTCTGACTGTAGCCGGACGTTCTCGTCCTTAGCTATTCCAAGTTCAGTACTCAGTGACGACACCCTGTTATACATAGTGTTGCGCTTATCAAGACTGAACACCACAGCTCCCAGCAATACAGCTGCGACTACAGAAATAAATATGATAGCTGTTATAGAACCGCTTTTCTGTTCTTCCGGCTCAGCTTCATTTCTCTGTCCTTTACCCGGCGTATTCTTTCTGCCGCCCGACAGCTTTTGACCTGAAGCACCGGCTCTGTATACGCTGTTGTTGTCATCCATGTACACAGCTGCCGTATCAGCCATTGGGTTCTGCACTCCTTTCTATCACTCTGAGCTTAGCACTTCTGCTTCTGTTGTTGCTTTCAAGTTCCTTTTCATTTGCCTCTATTGGCTTTCTGTTTACAAGAATTCCCTGCGGCTTGCGTCCGCATACACACTGGGGAAAATCAGGCGGACATATACAACCTCTGCACCAGCCCGCAAAGCGCTGCTTTACGATCCTGTCTTCTAAAGAATGGAAGGTTATGACTGCTAATCTGCCTTGAGGTTTCAGGCTCTCAAACGCCTCGTCCAGACCCTTGTACAAGTGGTCGAACTCTCCGTTTACCGCTATACGTATAGCCTGAAATGATTTTTTACACGGGTTCTTGTCTCTCCTTGCCTTCTGCGGCACACTTTCTCTGATGATGTCAGCCAGCTGGAGTGTAGTCATTATCGGCTCAGCATCACGGTGCTCAACTATATTTGCAGCTATCCTACGTGCGAATTTCTCTTCGCCGTACTCAAACAGGATATTGCTGAGCTGCTGTTCCGAAAACGTATTCACAATATCTGCGGCGCTCATACCGGTCTGGCTCATTCTCATATCGAGAGGAGCATCAGTGTGGTAAGAGAAGCCTCTGCTTCCTTCATCGAGCTGGTGGGACGATACTCCAAGGTCCATGAGGATACCGTCGACCTTATCGACACCAAGGTCATCCAGCACTGAACGCAGGTCCGAATAATTACTGTGTACCACCATTGCGTTCTTAAATACCGCAAGTCTCTCTGTAGCCGCTTTTACGGCATCGGGATCGCGGTCGAAAGCGATAAGTCTGCCTTTGTCGCTGAGGCGTTCAGCAATTGCAGACGAATGTCCTGCACCGCCGGCTGTAAGGTCCAGATAGATGCCGTCGGGACGAATATTCAGTCCTTCCATGCACTCATCAAGCAGCACAGGGATATGCTTGAATTCCATAAATTATCTCCTTAACTGTGCCAGACCGGGTAAGGGCACAGAAAAAACTGTCCTGACCGGCTGGACGGGTATTTTATCAAAGTACCATTTCGGCAAGTGCAGCCTTCTTGGCAGCGGGATCGATAGCGCCCTTAGTAGCCTGATACCTTTCGGTATTCCAGATCTCTGCCTTATTGAGTGCACCTACAACGGTAACATCATCGGAGATACCTGCAAACTCTCTCAGATGCTGGGCGATGAAAATTCTGCCCTGCTTGTCAGGTATCTGTTTATCAGTACCCGCGAGAAGCTCTCTTCTCAGCTGAGTTCCCACTTCACCGGGGATAGAGTTTAATTTTTCGCAGTATTTATTGAATTCTTCCGGAGAGTAAACAGCGATGTAATTATTATCGTAGCCAACGCAGAGGTAAAACTCAGCACCCAGGATCTCGCGCATTTTGTTCGGGAAGCTCATGCGGCCCTTCTGGTCGATACTCGGAGTATACGTACCGTACAACGGCTCTTTCATGTTCTTCGCCTCACTTTCTGTGCACTCCGGTGCTACTCATCACCTCAAAATGACTTAATAATTCATTTCATCACCTTTTTTTACCCTAAGAATATTATATCTCATACAGCAGAATTTTACAACTGGCAATTCTCACAATATAGGCTATACATATTTTCAGCTAATTGGTGATTTAGTACAAGCCAAAAAGTAAATCAGAACATACATTCTTGATTAAGTTAAATTATTTCTTGATTTTATACCTCTCGTCACCTTTCTGCCACCAAAAGTGGCATTTTTTTCCAACCTGACACCTCCTCATCCCATAAACGCCAATAAGTCTCCGGACGCCATGCATTTCAAGCGTCCAAAGACTTACTGTATCGTTGTGTATCTCTTATAAGACTCAGTATCCCATATTATAGTTGCTGTAATAGTCCGAAGTCAATTCGGAGCTGTTATAGCTGCTGTCGCTGTAGCTGCCGTAGTACGACTGAGCACTGTAGTCAGTATTTGCAGTCCAGCTCTGCTGCTGGTCCTGTACGTAGCTGTAATCAGTGGAGGGTTCAGTCCACGTATCGGTGTACGTTGTAGGATCCTCCGCATACATAGTTTCAGTAGTCCATGATGTAGTAGGATCGCTGTAACCCGTCACATCAGCAGTAGTTGTCGGCTCCTCAGCCGGATCCGTAGTGTCCTCCGGAGCTGTAGTCGGCTGAACCGCTCCAATATCCGTAGGATAGCCGTTAGCATACCAAATAGCCGGTGTCTTGTTGTAATCCGGATCCACTACCTTCGGCTCAGATGTGCCGTTCGGTATAGGTTCGCCGTCAGGACGCGGTGTGTAGTACACATTGAACTTCGACGATTTCAGTCCGATTGCCAGCTTGAAATCATAACCCTTGACCGTCATCTGGTCATCGATATTCACATATGTTACATAGCCGGTCTCTTCGGAATATGTAGGCTGGATCCAGCGTTCCGGATCGTCAGACAGCTTGATCTTGTACGCTGCCTGTATCATGTTGCGAAGCTGGAAATCATCAATATACGTTACAGTTCCGTAGTGGGGATCGTATGCGCGGTCATAGTCGCTGGAAACGCTTCTCAGGTACGGTGGGCTTGCCCAGAATACCTCGTTACAGTTAGCTGTGATTCCTCCGCTTGATGCAGAGAACATCGTCAGTGCGAAGTCTCCGTCATAGTAAAGCGCCTGACCAAGCACCTCCGCACACGCATCAACAACGTTCTGCGGCGGACACGGTTTGCAGCGCAGATCGCTGGAATCATTTCCGTTGTACTTGCAGTAGGTGTATACCGCAACAGCCTGAGCCTTGATAGCCTCGTAAGCCATGCTTCCGCCGACCTCATTGTAAACTATCTGCGCAACCATCGACAGAACATCGCCGGAAACACCTGCAACGGTAATCTGTTCCTCATCTGCTGTTCCGGTATCCATGAGATAAGTATCCGGATAATAGTGGAAGAGAATATCCTGATAGGTCCAGCCGCTGTACTGCGCATAGAAGTTAGCGCCGTTCTGGCTCATGCCGACTCCGTGGCCCCAGCCGTAGGTAACGACTGCGAATTTGCCGGGAACGCTGTCTATCTGCGGTTCACTTTCAAGCCACGGTATATCTCCCACATAGCCGCCCGTCACATTCAGTGCAACAGGTGTGGGATTCTTTCCGTTTTTGCCTTTCGACTTTATGGTACCGTCAGCCGACGCCTCAGGTGAGGTCTCATAGCTGATAAGTGACAGACTTTCGTCGTATTCGTCAAGCTCAGCCTTGTACCATTCCATCTCATTTTCATCAGTATCCTCGTCAGTCTCTTCCGCCTCAGTAGTCACTGTTGTAGCTGTGGAGTCCGTACTGTCTTCCGTAGTTGCCAAAGTCTCAGACGAAGCTGTGGTATCCTCCGCATACGCCTGCAATCCCGTAGAATTGCAGAGCATCACGACTCCGGCTGCAAGAGCTGCCGCGCGTCTGAATGTTTTTTCAATTTTCATAAAATACTCCATAATGATCTTTCATCGCCTTACTGCTGCTCAGCATTCTCAGCCGGAGCTTCTGTAGGCTCATGTGCTTTTATGTACGACTCTGTACGCTGTATCGTGGACATATCCCCTGCTTTTTCCCCGTCACGCAGCCTGCGCGCAATGATAATAAAGCGCGAATTATCCGCGTCAGAATAGCAAGTAGACAGTGTAAGCAGCTTATCGCCGTACTTTACATCAACGCCTGTATCGATCATCCACTTTGAACGTGCCATGTCCATATAGTTGTTGAATTCCTTTTCGTTGTCAAGTTCCTCCATGTTCCAGTAGAGGAAGTCCGAGTACCAGTTGCCTCCGGTGATAAGGAATGCACATATAACATAGTCGTAATCGCGGTAGTTTGAGCTCAGCTCAACGAAGGGAGCCTCCTCAAAGAATGACGGGTCCTGACGATACCTCCTCAGTGAACCGAACATACTGTTATCCGCCATATTATGACCATAGATTATTATGTTCTCAGACTGTTCTTCTTCAACACCGCCGAACTCGTCACGCCAGTCCATGAAAAGCGTACCGTTGCGGTCGATGCTGCCGTCAAGCGCATGGCTCAGGTAGTACTCATTCTCAACGTACTCTCCTCCGCCGTAATACGCATTGCCCGGTGGTATATAACCGGGATCGCGCACGAAGGGGTAGTCAACACTGGTATTGGGCACCTTCACCCAGCCAACTATATCTTTATTCTGCTTGAGCATCATTTTTGCTTTTTGAGTCATACCGGTCTCTGACGGCACATAGTCGTAGAGCGGTATGGTAGGCTCTTCTGTAGGAGCCTCAGTTGCCGGCTCTGCGGCTGGCACATCTCCGGCATCATTTCTGTTCTTGCCGAAGACAAACCATGCACCTGTTCCTCCGGCGATCAGGAGTACAGCAGCTGCTATAGCTCCGGCTTTCTTCTTATCCATCTTTCTTATTGACCTTCTTTACTTTTCAGGACCATAGGGGAAAAACTCTCCATCGGGGTCATACTTCTCGTTAGTCTTGGTGTTGTAGTACATTGTCGGCCACTTGATATTCGGATTCGGCACATTGTTGCTTACTCCGTCAAGCAGTCCCTCTCCGTTGCGAATAAGGCGGGCCATGACGATAAGTCTGCCGCGGTCTCTGAGGTAGTCGTTGCAGGTTGAGAGAGTAAGCAGCTTATCGCCGTACTTCACATCCACAGCATTAAGGCGCAGGGTTCTGCGCTTAGCCTCATTGACGAACTTGTAGAAATCGTGTTCATCGCTGAAATCGAGCTTATTCCAGCAATCGAACTTGGTTTCTGTTTCGTCATCTGCATCAACCACGAAAAATGCAAATATTTTATAAGTATATGTATCATAGTTCGAGTTGAACTTAATGATCGGGTGCTTCTCGTAGTAATCGGCTACCCACTGGTAATTATCCAGGCAGCCGAACATACTGTCATCGCCCATATTGTGACCGTAAACCACGAGGTTTCCGGAGTTCTCCACATTGAGGTGATGATCGGTAACATCGTCATAGTGGTTGCGGTAGTCGAGGAACAGTGTACCCGGGCGTGACTCCTCGCCCTTGAAGTTGAGATCGAGGTACTTTACATTGTCCTTTGCCTGAACTACCGGCAGATCTATGGGAGTACCCTCGATCTTCATATAGCCTATGACTTCCGGATTTATATCCATCAGCTTACGTGCAGCAACGAGCATATCGTAGTAGCGCTCGCCTGCCTCACGCTTCACAGTTGTCTTTTCCACAGGATAGGTATCGTACAGATCGGAGATGCTGTCATTCTGCATCCTGTTGCGCCACAGGTCGAGGTAGTAATCGCCGACCATGTAGCCGCACACCATGATCGCCACTACTGATGCAAGGAACACTATCTTTCTGACGCATTCCAGCACACTGTCGCCCTTCTCCGGAAAAAGCCCGCGGAAGCGCTGACCAAGTGTCTTTTTCTTTTTTTTCTTCGGGATCTTCGGAAAGCTCTTACTTATGGGATCATCAGCGATCCTGCTGACAGGTCCGGCACCGACAGCAGCCGGCTGTTCTTCATAGCTGCGGGGAGCTTCATGGATGTGCTCCGGTATCTTGTACGCAATGGTCTTATCTTCGGTAACTGCATCACGGGAAGCAGCATTTGCATCGGCAGCGATGACATCAGCTGCGTTTACGGGTTCCGGAACCGCCTCATGCTCCGGAACATATACAGGTTCATCTGCCATAGGCTCTTCCGCGGGCAATTCCTGTTCAGCTTCCGGCACCTCAGGTATCTCCGGAATTTCATCAGAAACGTCGTCCGGCAGAGATTCTGTTTCCTTCAATGCATTTTTGATAGCTTTTATTCTTTCCGCCCTGTCAAGAGCGTCCTTATCAGCGTTTTCCGGAGTATTATCCAGGTTTTCACTCATTGTCCGGTTCGCCTCCATTATTCAGTCTTTCATATATGTTAGCATACGCTTACTAATTTCACGGCATAATACGCCTTCTTATTCTCTTTATTGTACACCAAAACAAGGTGCTTTGTCAAGTTTTCAGAAAAAGATTCACAGTATCATCACCTGTAATAGTAGTCCATGCTTCAGCTTTGTACACCATGCACAAGCATTGGCATTTCCACACCGCATTTTATTACATTATAATATAAGAACGGCAGCACTATTCCAGTACTGCCGCTTCTTTTTATTTGCTGTAGTTAAAAGTCTTCATTGTTGTACCTTCGACAGCCTTCTGTATCAGCGGCTCGAAGTCAAAGCTGTTCTGAGCCTTCTCAATATCCGCAAGCTGCGGACGAACCTTAGGATGACGAGGGGTAAATACTGTACAGCAGTCCTCATACGGGAGAGTAGAGGTCTCGAATGTATCTATTTTACGTGCGATTTCGATTATCTCAGTCTTGTCCATTCCAACGCAGGGACGGAATACAGGTATACGGCATACCGCATCGGTACACGCAATAGCTGCCATAGTCTGGCTTGCCACCTGTCCCACGCTCTCACCGGTTATAAGTGCGAGGCAGTTGTCCTTTTCGGCTATTCTCTGGGCTATTTCCATCATCAGTCTGCGCATGATGATCGTGAAGAACTCCTCAGGGCAATGATCCTTGATAGCTTCCTGCAATTCAGTGAACGGTACGCAGTAGAACGCGATACCTCCGCAGTAATCCGTCAGCTTCTCGCACAGCTGCTCGACCTTCAGCTGAGCGCGGTCGGAGGTGTACGGCGGGCTTACATAGTGTATAGCCGCGATGTGTACTCCTCTTTTCGCCATCATATAGCCGGCTACCGGACTATCGATTCCGCCGGACAGCAGAAGCATAGCCTTGCCGCTGCTTCCTACGGGAAGTCCGCCGGCACCCTTGATATTCTCGGCGTGTACGTAAGCATTGGTGTCACGGATCTCTACAGTTACCGTCACCTCAGGATTCTTAACATCGACGGTCAGATTCGGGAACTTATCAAGGAGTATGCCGCCCAGCTCCGCGCAGATCTGCGGCGAATTCATCGGGAACGCCTTATCAGAGCGCTTCGCATTGACCTTGAAGGTCTTTGCGCAGCTGAGTATATCCTCAAGATACTCTATACTCTTCGCGGTTATGTCTGCGAAGTCCTTTTCACACACACACGCACGGCACAGAGCAGCGATTCCGAAGATCTTGCCAACGCGGTCAACGACCTCCATCAGGTCTATATCGTCCACCGGTTCTATGTACAGGGTACTCTGGGCACTGGAATAGTTTATCTTTCCGAGACTTTTCAGTCTGCGCTTTATGTTCTTGGTGAGCATATCCTCAAAGGTCTTTTTATTAAGACCTTTCAGCACCATCTCACCGTATTTTACAAGTACTATCTCTTTCATTATTATTCTCCTATACTATTAATAATATATAATATCAGCCGCGTACCTTTTCCATACCCTCACGGAGCGCCTCCGCAAAAATCTCCAGCTCCTCCGCAGTAGTCTCAGCAGTCATGCTTACCCTGATGGCACTGTCAGCTCTTTTGCCGGTTATGCCGAACTCACCAAGCACTCCACTCTGCTGTCCCTTTGAACACGCCGAACCGCTGGAAACGTATATCTCCCTGCTTTCAAGGAAATGCAGCATTATCTCCGAACGCTTTCCGACTGCGGATAAATTCACCACATATGGTGAGCCGTCCTCCGGAGAGTTCACGGTCACGTTCTCCGCATCAGCGATGAGTTCCAGAAGATGTGTTTTAAGCGCTGCAACGCGATCGTACCTCTCAGTTATAGTGGGCTGCAATTGCTCAACTGCCGCACCGAATGCAGCGATAAGCGGCACACTCTCAGTTCCGGAGCGTATGCCTTTTTCCTGCTTGCCTCCGGTCACTATGGGAAGTACTCTCACACCCTTGCGTATGTACAGTGCTCCGACACCCTTGACGCCGTGGATCTTATGACCGCTCAGTGATATGAGGTCTGCACACAGGGTATTCGCCTTCACCGGCAGCTTCATGAATGCCTGAACGCAGTCCGTATGAGTAATAATATCGGGATACCTGCGCTTTATAGCCGAAAACGCCTCCTTAACCGGAAGTACATAGCCGGTCTCGTTGTTGACATACATCATAGTCACCATGACCGTATCCTCATTGCAGGCTGCCACGAAGTCTGCCGGACGGAATCTGCCGTCCTCTGCGGGAGCTACCCTTACCACCTCAAAGCCTTGCTTTTCCAGTGCTGAAAGTGTCTCATCCACGGAAGCGTGCTCAACAGATGAAGCTACGATCCGGTGTTTTTTTCTTCCATACGCCGCAGCTGCGCCTCTGAGGGCAAGGTTATTGCTTTCAGTAGCGCCTGATGTGAATGTTATATTGCTGCTTTCTGCACCGATCGCATCAGCGATGAGCTTACGTGCCTTGTCAACTGCCAGCTGAGCATTCAGACCGGCTCTGTGCAGAGAGGATGGATTACCGAAATTAACGGTCATTGCCTCAACCGCAGCATCTACCGCAGCCTGACACGGTTTTGTAGTCGCAGCATTATCAAGATATACCAATTCGTTCATACCTTTCGTTATCTGCACCGCGCTTCATCGCCTGTGCAGGACATAATTACATATTATTATAGCACATCCGGAGTCTGATTTCCATAGCGCAGCGATATTTTTAAATATTTTATCGATCAACAATACCCTTCAGCTTCTCCCAATCTGTCCGCGTTATCTCATACACATACACTGTTCCGTTAGTCTCACTCTCATACTCCCTGACACGCTTCATGCCGTTGGACTCCGCAGTGGAGTACGATGCAATGTTAGTGCTGCGCATATATGAGTACAGTCTTCCGTGGTCGGTATTCTCAAACGCCCAATCCCTGACAGCTGCCGCTGCTTCGCTGCCGTAGCCCCTGCGCCAGTACTGCTTGTTTATGTGATAGCCTATCTCCGGCAGCAACACTCCGTCGATATTCTGTATGGTAAGTCCGCAGTCGCCTATAAGTTCGTCTGTTTCTTTCATGACTACCGCCCACAATCCGTAGCCGCAGCTCACATACCTTCGCTGATTCAGCTCTATCCACAGTCTCACCTTGTCTCTGTCAAAGGGTTCCGGATAATTCGCCATAATCTCAGCATCAGACAGTATGCTGAACAATGGTTCAAAGTCATCTTCCGTGTACTCCCTGAGTATCAGTCTTTCAGAACCTGTCCACATAGGGTGAATGTACGGATTTTCAGGCATAATTTTGTCGGTGACAAGGCAAAAATCCGCCGACGGGCTGT
>CADBNS010000010.1 GCA_902796065.1 Ruminococcus flavefaciens | reverse complement strand
TTCTGACAGATGATAAAGAAGGTATCGCCCTGATCCCTTCGGAAATGTTTGAAAAGAAAATGCGGCAGGCAATGGAATATGCTTCTTTTCAGCCAGAGGAATAGAATATAGGTCTTTTCAGGCGTTAAGTTTTCCACTCCGCAGGTTTGGACGGCTCTGAGGGGCTTTTCCGTTCGTCTGAGAGCGCTGTCAAGCGGAGGTCGGCTCTGCGATCCCGTGTTCCGCTTCATACTCCCTGACACGGCGGTAAAATGTATTTGCCGACAATCCCATTCTCGCATAAAGTCACGCTCTGTGATGCTCTTGGACTTCCATTCCCCATAGAGCTGCCCGAACCTTGTCCAGTCGATCTGGATAGGCTTTCGTCCCATGTACTTGCCTGTGTCTTGACAATCTCGATACCATCACGCACGTAGTCAAGCATAGCCCTGAGCTGAGGGCAATATCTTCCAACCAGTTACCAGAACAGCTTGCTTTTTTACGCTTAGCTAAAGCTTTTTGAACCCCTTGCTCTGCCAGGGGGGTTCTGGATACAAAAAGGTAAATCCCGACACGTTTAGTATCGGGATTTATTGTTCCTATCCAGTTTGATATTGTTCTTTCTTCGTTAAGCAACTTGAACATTGAGGAAGAACCCTTTCTCAAAAGGGGTTCCCTCAATAGTCGCGCGTAAATCCCTATGTGGACAGGTTCTAATATCAACAGACAAGAATGCGTCCATCAGTGAATCTCCACTGGCCGTCCGTACAGCGAAGGGACAGCTTCAGCTGAAGCTCCCATATCTTGCGGTCAGTGCCGTACAGCTGCGCATCGGTATCAGTCCGCGCGATGAGCCATGCGTTATTGCCTATAACACGGAGGTTGAAGTCCTTGTGCTGAGCTGTATGGAATACCAGCTTGCCGGAGGTAATATCCCCGATGAAGGACTTACGGTCCTGTGTGGTCGTAGTCGGGTGTGTTACTGCGAAAGACGGGTCAAGTATCGCTTCCAGTGCGGTGGCGTCCTTTTCTGTCATTGCTGTGAACATATCCTTGTAAAGCTGTATTACTCTTGTTTCTTCGTTCATGTTAATTATCCTTTCGTCAGCTGTTGTTTTTTTTCAGGCTTACCAGAAATACTGAGCCCTTGTCCGGCGTACTGGTGACGTATATCTTTCCGCTGCACCGCGACAGTATCTCACGGCACAGAGTCAGTCCCAGTCCGTTGCCCTGCGACTGCCGGGAGGTGTCCGCCTGATAGAATTTGTCGAATATGTGGGAGATAGTCTCATCGGTCATGCCGATTCCCTCGTCACTGATGTAGACCTTGAAGTGGTGCTCGGATTCCTCCAGCTTCACCGTGACAGCTCCACCATCGTGGGAGAACTTTATGGCGTTGCCGATTATATTCGTCCACACCTGAAACAGCAGGGAGCGCTGTCCGGTATAGTTTATCTCCGGAAGGTCAAGGTCGAAGGTGATATTCTTCTTGTCCCACTTGGGTTCAAGGAGGACTATGGCTTCGCGGAGCTGCTCGTCAAGGCGGTAGGTCACGGGATCGTCCAGTTTCTGCTGATTCTCCAGACGGGAGATACGCAGGATATTGTCGGTCATCTCATTGAGTTTGGTTATGCTGAACAGCGCCTTGGTGATGTATGAATCGCGCTCCTCTTCGGTCAGTGAGCTGTCCTGAAGCAGCATGAGGCAGCCGCTCAGTGAGGTCAGGGGAGTCTTGAATTCGTGGGAGATATTGGCGATGAAATCATTGCGTATCATCTCTACGGAGTCCAGTTCCTTTGCCATGTGGTTGAAGTTCTCAAATGCCTCTGCAAGCTCCCGTACCTTTCCGGTGTAGGTCAGGCGTATGCTGTAGTCACCGCCGGCTATCTTACGGGCTGCGCGGCTTAGCTCCTGCAGGGGGTGGAAGTAGTACCACACGGCGGTATAGGACATGGTCGCAGAGAGCACGAAGCATATGATGCACAGGGCAAGACTGCGCCATGATGCGTTGAATATGAAGGAATGGAGGTCTATACCCAGCCGGCTGAGCACGTATATTATCAGTGCAAAGACCAGCGAAAGCAGCAGTATCGTTCCGAGAAATGCCCAGAACATACGTGAGACCAGCTTTCTGTAGTGGGTGAAGTCGGGTACCTTATGCTTCATACTTCACCGCCCTGTAGCCAAGTCCGCGGATAGTGACGATGCGGAAGTCAGTGTTGGTGCGGAAACGCTCGCGCAGCCGGCTGATGTGTACGTCAAGCGTGTGTGAATCCACAATATCGTCGATTCCCCATATATCATCGAGTATCTGCTGACGGGTGAATATCTGTCCGGGGTAGGAGAGGAGTTTGTACAGCAGCATGAACTCCTTCTGAGGAAGTATCTGCGAGGTGCCGCTGGAGGTGACGGTGAAGCTGGTGTAGTCCAGCACAGTACTGCCGAAGGTCAGCTTCTTCTCACTGGCGCTCTTTGCCCGTCTGAGCAGAGCTGATACGCGGAATATCATTTCGTTGATGTCGATGGGCTTGACCATGTAATCGTCGGCGCCTGCACGGAATCCGGACTCTTTGTCGGAAATATCGCCTTTTGCTGTGATTATGAGTACCGGGGTGTCAATATTGCTCTGTCTGAGCTCGTTTATCAGCTCAAAGCCGTTCATTCCCGGCATCATTACGTCGGAGATTATGAGGTCGATGGACTGGCGGTCGAGAATATCAAGGGCAGATTCAGCGTCCTGCGCCGGATAGGGCGTGTAGTTATGGCGTATCAGTGTACGGCAGAAGATGTCTCTGAGGTCGCTGTCGTCCTCAACGACCAGTATATTGAACATAAAAGCACCTCCAATGCTGTGTGATAGGGTTACAATTATTATAGGTTCATTATACCATATAAGCGGAGCGAATATGGTATAATTGCCCGATATGCAGGGAGCAAAACTCTGATTTGCGAATCTGCAATGGCATTAAGATAAACTATAATGAATGCTTTTGCATTCATTATATCATATAAGCGAAGCGTTATGATATAATCGCCCGATATGCAGGGAGCAAATCTCCGATTTGCGTATCTGCAAGGGCATTAAAATAAACTATAATGAATGCTTTTGCATTCATTATACCATATAAGCAGAGCGAAGGTCAATAGATGTTTTCGTTTCTCAACGATAATTGAGGCACTGTTGAGATTAAGTTGAGGTTAGCAGAATATAATACCTGTAGAGTGATAATTTTGTATCACTCATCGAAGAAGAATACAGGAGGAATTATTATGCTTGAGCTGAAAGGCATAAAGAAAGACTATGCAGCCGGCGAAAATACAGTCCACGCTCTGAAAGGCATCGACCTGCAGTTCCGCAAGTCGGAATTCGTTGCGATACTTGGACCGTCAGGCTGCGGTAAGACCACCATGCTGAATATCATCGGCGGTCTTGACCAGTACACAGAGGGTGACCTCATCATCAACGGACGTTCCACCAAGGACTTCAAGGACCGCGACTGGGACGCCTACAGAAACCACTCCATCGGCTTCGTGTTCCAGAGCTACAACCTGATACCGCATCAGACTGTGCTCCAGAATGTTGAGCTGGCGCTTACACTCTCCGGTGTAAATAAGAATGAACGCCGCGAACGCGCTAAGAAGGCTCTGGAGGAAGTGGGACTGGGCAATCAGCTCCACAAACGCCCCTCGGAGATGTCCGGCGGACAGATGCAGCGTGTGGCTATCGCCCGTGCAATCGTTAACGACCCCGATATTATCCTTGCTGATGAGCCTACCGGCGCACTTGATACCAAGACCAGCGTACAGGTCATGGATATTCTCAAAAATATTGCCAAAGACCGTCTTGTTATCATGGTAACTCATAATCCGGAGCTTGCTGAGGAGTACGCTACACGTATCGTCAGAATGCTTGACGGCGTGGTGCAGGAGGATTCCGGAGAGCTGACAGAGAAAGAGATACAGATGGAGACCGTCAGGGACAAGACCGTGCAGGACGAGGAAAGCGGCAAAAAGAAAAAGCCGTCTATGTCGTTCTTCACTTCGCTGGGTCTTTCAATGAAAAACCTCTTCACCAAGAAGGGCAGAACTATGCTTACTTCCTTTGCCGGAAGCATCGGTATCATCGGTATCGCCCTTATCTATGCGGTATCCCAGGGATTCCAGAACTACATCAATACCATTCAGGAGGAGACCCTTTCCTCTTACCCTTTGATGATACAGAAGACCAATACCGACCTCTCAGCTATCATGGAGACTTTCATGAAAATGGACAGCGGTGAAACTGACCACGATAAGGACGCTGTTTATAAACGCTCCGCTGTTTTTGAGATAGTTAATGCTTTCAATGACAAGGAAGGCAATGAGAATGACCTCCGTGCTTTCAAGTCCTATATCGAAAATGAGCGCAGTCAGCCGGAGTCTGAGCTTGATGCCGCTCTCAGCGGTATCCAGTATACCTACGACTACGATATGCTGGTGTATACCAAGAATGTGGACGGGGATATTATCATCTCCGATTCGGAAAAACTCATGAGCGACCTGCTGGCTGAATCCATGAATGTCGATCCCTCGATGATGTCCGGAATGGGCGGCTCACCAATGATGGGCGGAAATATGATGGGCGGCGGAATGTCCGTCAGCCTGTGGCAGGAGATGCTTGCAGGCAAGGACGGCAAGGCTGTCAGCCCGCTGCTGGAGAAGCAGTACGATGTTGTTTACGGTTCATGGCCGAACAGCTACGACGAGATAGTCCTTGTGCTGGACGCTAACAATGAGCTTAACGATATGGCTCTGTATGCTCTGGGTCTGGAAAAGAAAGAGGACATCAGTGAGATCATGAACGCCGCTGTAAACGGCAAAACTCTGGATTCCTTCAAGGCTCAGAAGTGGAGCTATGAGGATATTTGCAGCGCAGAGTACCGCATCGTGCTGAACTCGGACTGCTACAAAAAGGACGAAACTACCGGTCTTTACACTGATCTCCGCGATACCGACACGGGTCTGGCTTACCTTTACGACAACGGTATACCGCTGAAAGTATCCGGCATTATCCGTCCCAATGAGGACGCTACTGCCGCAATGCTCACAGGTGCCATCGGCTACACTAAGGAGCTTACTGAGTATATCCTTGAACACTCCGCAGATTCAGACGTAATCAAGGCTCAGCTTGATGACCCAGACCGTGATGTTATCTCAGGTCTGCCATTCAAGCCTGTAAACGGCTCCGGCGACGAAAAACAGAAAACTCAGTCTCTCCGTGATTATATAAGCTCTCTCAGCGATACCGAAAAGACTGAGATGTTTATGAAGCTGAAAACTCTCCCCACCGCTTCTGAGCTGGAAAAAATGACTGCCGATTCCATGAAGGATATGAAGCGTGAGGACATGGAAAAGTCCATGATACAGATGATGGCGGCTCAGATGGGCATGGGTGAGAATGAGATAAAGGCTTACCTTGCAAATATGAGCGACGAAGAAATAACCAATATCTACACAATGGCTGCGCAGGAGCAGATAAAGGGACAGTACGCCCAGCAAGCTATGCAGCAGATGGCTGCACTGAAGCCGGAGGAGATCCTTGCCGGACTTGATCAGATGATGTCATCTATCAGTGATACCGACGGTGCTTACTACTACGATGAGATAATGGAATTCTCTTCCTCCACCTATGAGGATAACCTCCGCGCTATGGGTCACATCGACCTTGACGAGCCCGCTATGGTCAGCCTCTACGCTTCCTCCTTTGAGAACAAGGACGTTATCGAAAACTCCATAAGCCGCTATAATGAGGGCAAAGATGAGCTCCAGCAGATAAAGTACACCGACTATGTAGGACTGATGATGAAGGGTATTACCAAGATAATCAATGCTATCACCTACGTGCTTATCGCATTCGTCAGCATCTCACTTATCGTATCTTCGATCATGATCGGCGTAATTACACTTATCTCAGTACAGGAGCGTACAAAGGAGATCGGTATACTTCGTGCGATAGGTGCCTCAAAGCGGAATGTAAGCAATATGTTCAACGCAGAGACAATGCTCATCGGCTTCTCATCGGGACTTCTTGGTGTTATCGTTTCATGGCTGATGTGCATACCGATAAATGCAATAATCAAGAACCTAACAGGTATAGCTAACCTCAGGGCGGTACTTCCCATACCTGCCGCACTGATACTCATAACGATAAGCGTGCTCCTTACGCTTATCTCCGGACTTATCCCGTCCAGAAGCGCGGCTAAGAAGGATCCTGTAGTTGCACTGAGAACAGAATGACCTGATGATCCGCATTTCACAAGCCTCATAATAATAATAATAAGCTCTGCCCCAGGGTGTGTTGAACACTCGGGAGCAGGGCTTGTTTTATTGTAGAACCTGTCCACATAGGGTGAATGTACGGATTTTCAGGCATAATTTTGTCGGTGACAAGGCAAAAATCCGCCGACGGGCTGTCGCC
>CADBNS010000009.1 GCA_902796065.1 Ruminococcus flavefaciens | reverse complement strand
TCGAGGGAAGCATCACCTGTGTCGTAGTTCTCCTCTTCGTCCTCTTCTTCGGACTCTGCCTCTGTAACTTCCTCAGTCATTTCCTCTGTGACCTCCTCTGTTACTTCTTCTGTTACAGCCTCAGTAGCCTGCTGTGAGCCTGTTGGAGCATCATTTGTAGATGCAGCTCCGCCGCATGATGTGAGAACAGCTGTAAGTGCAGTGATACCTGCAATGAGTGCTAATGTTTTTTTCATTTTGAATCCATTCCTTTCAAAGAGGCATGAAAGTAAAAAGGCCTCCTGCGAAGCAGAAGGCATTGCAAACAGACCCTGCACCGCAGAGCCTTTTACAGTACGATCAATACCTCGTGACCTGAGCCTTCCGGCTCTGTACCAGCAATACGGCAGGTTTCCTGACTTATGCATCATCGCACTGCACAGCCTTCCCGTTTTCACAGTGGCTCAGCTGACTGACGTACAATGCTCCGCAATTACAGTGACGGGTTCGTGCAGGATTCTGACCTGCTTCCCTTTTGACCCTCAGCTACCCTTAGCCTCAGGCACCGTAAGCTGCATATTTTATTTTTATGTTCATGAACAATAAAAATTATAGCAGATACATTTCCCAATTGCAAGCATTCCGGCGATTTTATCCCTTATCAACAATGATTTTGGGCAACACCTCAATATATTTGTGCGGTGTTGCCCTGTAATAACTTATTTTTCTGTACAATAGTACTCTATTGCGGCAGCTGCAAGATCAGCTGTACCGTTTCCGCCAACCTTATCGATGTTCATGGTAAAATCACCGCCTCCGCCGTACATTTTACCCAGTCCGCGGAGAATGTTATTGGTGCAGTTGTACATATGCTCGGTGATGAAGTTCTGGAGTTTCTTCACCTGTGCCTGCACCTCCGGACTTTCCGGCGATTTTCCGCGCATTGTGCCGAATTCAGCAAATATGTACATCAGCTTATCCTGTAACTGCTCCCTTTCCGCGTCAGTGCGGTGGGAGTCCTTTTCGCTGAACTCACTGTATGCTTCGGTACCTCCCCATTTCTCTCTTGCCTGCCTTGTGTATTCGTCTATCTTCGACTTGTCAAATACTTTCATATCCATAGCTTTTACTCCTGTCAGTTTTATTTCACGAGCATAGAGGATAAGTTTTTCAAGATGCTCCTTCTTCATTTCAAGCAGCTCTATCTGCTGCTCGATAGCCTTGCTGCGGTCGAAAGCCGGACTTTCCAGTATGGTTTTGATCTCCTTCAGCGGAAATTCCAGTTCACGGAACAGCAATACCTGTTCAAGTCGCTCCAGAGCCGCATCGTCATACAGCCTGTAGCCTGCCTCTGTGTACTTCGCCGGCGGCAGAAGTCCGATCTGATCGTAATACTGCAAGGTGCGTACGCTCACCCCTGTCAGCTCACTGACCTGTTTTACTGTCATCATGATATGACCTCCTCTCGTGTAAGAACCTGCCTTCACAATGGACACGAGCAGATTTCGGACAAAGATACGGTGCAAAGATGCCGAAAAGCAGCCGTGGCATCTTGTGAAGAAAAGCTCTGAGTATATTGTAAACTATAACGCAGCGTCAGAGTCAATACCATTTTGCAAGAATCAGCAGAATGCACAAAAAACAATGTATGAATTCATCAAAAACGCACCCTGCCGAAGCAAGGTGCGCTGTGATGCTATATCATGAAAATAGTTGCTTCTCAGCTGTGGAGAGCGCGGTAGTAAGCGTTATAGAAGCCGATGTTATCGCTTAACAGTCTGTAGGAGTATCTGCCGATGGAAACTCTGTGCTTCTCATTTACTATGTATGGCTGACCAGCCTTTGTTGACCATACGCAAAGTCCGTTTACGTATGTGAGGTTAGTGCAGTTCTGGAATGCACCGTTGCCGATAGCGGAATCGAATGCATCCTCGTTCATCTCAACATTGTAGAGGTTTTTGCAGTTAGCGAATGCCTGACCGCAAACAGACCATCTTCCGTTGAGTGTGAGAGTGTTCAGAGGAGTATTAGCGAATGCGCCGATACCTACCCAGCCTAACTCACTTCTTGAAACGTATGGTGAGATGAAGCGTGTTATTTTAGTGCCTTCAAAAGCGTGCTGATTGATTATTCTGCAAACATTGGGAATATTGAAATCAGTGAGGTTTTTTGCATAGTAGCAAGCGTAGTCGCCGATCTCAGTAGTACCCTCAGGGATAACTATTCTGTTGAAGCTTGAGTAAGCGAAAGCGTAATCACCGATGTCCGTAGCACCTCTTGGGAGCTTCAGCTCAGTTCTGCCTGTTTCGCCTGCGAATGCGCTTTCAGCAACGCCCTTTACAACATAGCCGTTGATGGTCTCAGGAACAAAGATCACCTTGTCCTTGCCAGTATAACCGGCAACATAGCAAGTAGTGCTGCTCTTGATTATATACTTCCACTGACCCCATGTCTTTGCGTTAGGAGTTACAGCCTCAGCTGTGAGAGTATTGGTGGGGATTATGTTCTTTACGATACTTGTGTCAGCGGCAGATGCGCCTGCTGTGAGCAGAGCCAGTGCCATAACTGATGATAAAACCTTTTTAGCCTTAATGCTGAAATTCATTATTAAAATTCTCCTTCATAAATATTCGTCGCGACAATATTATTATATCACTGTTTCTGATTCATGTCAACGACCAGGCTATCATTTTTAGTCTAAACCCAACAATTTACGTCATTAAAATACTATTTTATGCGCAGATAAGTCATATAAATACTATATGCCAGTATATAAAAATAGCTAATAACGTAGATTAACAATTAAAAAAATCGCGCCCTGCCGAAACAGGGCACGAAGTGTTACTTATTATTAGCGATGTGAATTCTGCCACTCCTTGTAAGCCTTGTCATAAGCTACATAGAACGGAACCTTGTCATTAAGAAGCGCACCAGCGTGAGCCTCAACGTAGTCTCTTGTATCAGCGATGAGTGAAGGCTGACCGGACTTCCATGCCCAGATAGACATACCATTGATGTGGTCAACAGGGCACTCAATGAGGGCACCTGATGAGAACAGGCTGTGAAGAGGATTGAAAGCATACGGCTGGAAGTTAATGTTATAAAGGCTTGAGCACTTCTTGAATGCCTCTCTGCCGAAGTTGCAGTTGATAGACTGTATGCTGAAATCATTGAGCTTTGTATCGTTCAGGAAGCATCTGTAGCCGATATACTCAGTTGTATAAGCAAGGGAAACAGATTTGAGATTATCGCAGTTTGCAAGTGCGAAATCGCCGATAGTGCCTGTGCCGTATGAAGTAGCGAAAGAAGTCATCTTATCGCAGTTATAGAAAGCGTATCTGCCGATAGTGCTTACAGTGGGAGCGATATGAACAGTCTCAATGTTGCTGTTTGCGAAAGCATAATCGCCTATTCTGCCGACACCTCTTGGCATAGAGAGTGTTTTGAGCACCTTGTTGTCTTTGAATGCATTGTTGCCGATAGCTGTTACAGAATAGCCGGCAACTGTGTACCAGATAGATGCGCTTGAGGAATTTCCGACATAGCCGGAGATCTCACAGAGCTTCTTGTTTACGTCTGTTATCTTAGCTTTGAATGTACCGTCAGTGATCTCCTGACCAACATATGCAGCCTCAGCTGTGAGAGTATTTGTGGGGATAATGTTCTTTATGATGCTTGCGTCAGCAGCAGATGCACCTGCTGTTAACAGAGATAATGCCATAACTGATGATAAAACCTTTTTAGCCTTAATGCTGAAATTCATTATTTTAATTCTCCTTCATAAATATTCGTCGCGACAACGTTATTATATCATACAAAATAAATTCTGTCAAGAACTTTATATCAATTTTATCAAAAATATAGTAATATGATATTTTTATACCCCATACAAATCAGCTTTTAATTTCTTAAATCGCCTTGTATACGTTAAATATTATTCTCCTTGACCCACCTGCTCACTCTATGGTATAATATCATTAGCAATACTATTGAAGGAGACAGTCATGGATAACAAGTTCAAACAGAAGCTCATCGGTCAGCTGAATGATAAGGAGACCGAAATGAATGAGGCGGAATTCCTCAGTAATCTTGAAGCCGATATTCTGCCATTACAGCAGTTCATCACCTACTATAAATGCGCCATTATGGAGATAGAGACCAAGTTCCGCGTACTCAATGAGCAGTTCTCCATAAACAGCGAAAGCAATCCCATAGAGTTCATACAGTCACGCATCAAGAGCTACGGAAGCATCTACCGCAAGCTCATGGCAAAGGAACTTCCACGCACACTCAGCTCCATTGAGGAGAATATCAGTGACATAGCCGGTATCCGAGTAGTATGTTCATTCGTGCAGGACATCTACCGCCTTGCCAACTGCTTCCTGCAACAGGACGATATAACCCTCATTGAGAAAAAGGACTACATATGCAATCCCAAAGCCAACGGCTACAGGAGCCTGCATCTTATCGTGGCGGTTCCTATATTTCTGGAAAACGAAAAGCGCATGGTCAAGGCAGAGGTACAGCTGCGCACCATAGCTATGGACTTCTGGGCAAGCCTTGAACACAAGCTGAGATACAAAAAGGGTCTCCCGCAGGAAACACTTGACCTTGTGACCGATGACCTGAAAAAGTGTGCCGACCAGAGTGCCGAATGGGATATGCGAATGCAGAATATCAAGAATCTCATAGAACAGTGACAGTTATCTATCACTTTACGAACCTGTCCACATAGGGATTCATGCACGTCTTTTCGTCAAATTTTGCCGGTGACTGCGTTAAAAATCCTTGAAGGGCGACAGCCCGT
>CADBNS010000008.1 GCA_902796065.1 Ruminococcus flavefaciens | reverse complement strand
TATTCATCTCCATGGAGAGCGCCTGATGAAAAGGACCGCAACGTAGCGGGAACCGGAGGATGGGGCGTGCTGTCGCCTTATATACTTGGTAAGTTGGCGGAATTCGGTATCTATAATCCGATAAAGGATCTTATCGATAATGACAAAGCATTCTTTGTGGGAAACAAGCATATCAAAAGGCTGGAAGAGTACTATAACAAGTGGTACGGGACAGATGGAACGCTTATATATATGCAGCAGGTGGACGAGGTGGACGGAAACAAGATCTGGGCTGTAAAGACTGCAGATTGGTAATTGGCTCTGGCCTGAACTGCAGATGCAGTTGCGTAAAACTCAGCCTTATGGTAAAATATATATGTATAATTATGAATAGTTATATAAAGAATCGCAATTGGAGAAAATTATGAAGAAGCATTCAAGAATCATTTCTATTCTGCTCACACTGATGATGGTTGTGACATCGTTCAGCATAGTATTTGCTGTGGATGAGCCTGCTGAAGCCCCTAAGGCTAATGAGCCGACAGTTGGTACAGAGGAAGCATCCTCCGGGGTTGCGCAGGAGACAGGTGAAGATCTCACAGGTGATACGACTGATGAAGGAAACAACTCCGTGATCAACGACCTTGTTGATGGCCTTGAGAGGCCTAGTGTTACTGTGATAATAAACTATGTCGATAATTTTGATAAACAGATAAAGCCTTCCTTTACACAGGAGATTACGCTCGAAAAAAATTCTGAGGGCGTTTATGAAGGACACTATTCTGTTGAATCACCTAAGATAGCAGGATATGCTGCGGATAATAAAGTCGTTGAGGGTACTGTTAACAATGATTCTGAAAGTCCGACTGTAATCACAGTCAAATATACTCCAGTTCCCGCTGACCCTGTTACAAACCTCAGGCTGCACCCTGCATATAAAAGTATTATCCTTACGTGGGACAAGGTTGAGGATGCAAAAGAATATGTTGTTCAGAGGGCCCCGGAAGGTGGAAACTATGTAGATATCGCAACAGTGCAAAATACTGGCGGAGATCAGATCGTTTACACGGATGGAAATGCATACGGTGTGGATAGCAGTAAACATACAGCCACGAGATATTATTACAAGGTGTTTTCTGTTTCGGTGACTGATATCAGGTCGCCTAAGCCTGCAACGGCCAGCAACACCTGTGTCAGGCCGATGTATGAGAGGATCGTATTTGATGACCCTTGTTGGCTGACTTCCCACGACGGAAAAAATAAAGAGATGTATTTCGGCTATGGTACAGAAGTTATCGCGATGGGTTTTAACGGCGGCAAGTATGAGTTCTGGTACAAAGGATATTATTTCACTGCAAGTGTTATCAGATTTACAAATTGCAGAGCTGATTATCAGCCAAACTCTGTAGCAAATGGCAGAGCGACCTCTTACAGCGGCATATGGGCACGTAAAACTTATGCGAGCGCGGCGGATGTAGGCAATAATGACAATTATCGGGGAATAAAGTTTTATGACAGGATCTCTGCTGAGAATTTCGTAAATGGCAGCGGTCAGAGCAGTAGAACAGGATACCTTGTATGGGTGAGCACTTATACTCAACATTTATATGTTTTCCAGGGAAGCAAGGGAAAGTGGAAACTGTTGTGGGACTGGGAGTGCTCTACAGGAGCACCTTGGTCGCCGACACCTACAGGATTTGGCAAGGAAATCATAGGACATGAAAAAGCTGATCCTGATATTTCGTATTGGTGCAACTTCCAAACACTGAATTCCATACATGGACAAAGATCAAGTTACACTTTCGGATCACCGCAATCCAACGGATGCGTCAGAAACTACGACGAAAATGCTTGGAATGTCTATACATATTGCCCTTTGCATACGGCGGTCATTATCTACTAAGACTATGAAAAAATAGCATGAATCGACATATTTGAGAAGATTTTCAAAATAGTCAGATACATCAAAGTTAAAACAAAACAGAAAGGCTCGAATGGAAAAGGGTAAAAAACAAATGAAGAGAAAAATACTAGTTTTATTGCTGGCTATGACCTTGGCCCTTTCTTTAATGCCTATATTGGCGTTTGCTGATAATGAAATAGAGGACCCGAAAACTGTCAGCAAGGTAGCTGAGGAAGATAAGGCACAGTCGGCGCTAGAGGCTAAGAACGCAACCCGTCTATGGGGGCCGAAACCATGCGCGCATAATTCAGTGTTTTTCGAATATTATTATGATGAGGACAATGAGGATGAATATCCTAGAACTCCTCATGAGACCTACCATGAAGTTAAAGGCGAAGGCATCATAAAGCAGACAAGATGCAAAGAGTGTTTTGAATTGCTAGATGAGGAAACTCTTGGATATACGACAATAACGGAAAGACATTTTTATGACGATGATGACGAATGTTGGATTTGCCATCATAAAAATACATGCCCTCATCCTGAACCGTATTATTATTACTATGATTATTATGATTGTGAAGATGCTACTATTACCGATCGTGGAGATTTTCATGAAGTGGATGGTTGGATCGATCGGGAAACCTATTGTAAAGAGTGTGGTGCATATCTAAACGAAGAAGAAGTATTTGTAAAGACAAAGGTATCATTACCGCATTTTTTTAATAGCGGCGGCGCGTGTGAGGAATGTGGTCATCTTAATGATGAGACTAGACTGTACGGATCGTCCAGATACGATACAGCCATTACAGTGGCAAATAGGTATAAAAAGAATTCAGAGTCAGAGAAGTTCAAGAATGTGATAGTGGCATATGGAGAAAACTACCCTGATGCGCTGTCAGGCGGATACCTCGCTAACGCAATGCATGCCCCGATCCTTCTTGTGCATCCTTCTGTAGAAGATTACATCGTTGAATACATTGCCCAAAACATCGAATCCAGAGGAAAGGTATATATTCTTGGCGGGACCGGAGTGGTAAGACAGGAGTTTGCGAACAAGATAAGTGCTAAGGGAATAGAACCTATAAGACTTGGCGGCAAGACCAGGTATGATACGAATCTGAAGATTCTGGAGGAAGCAAGAAAGGAAGCAGGAACTGATAGCAAGGAGATCCTGATATGTACAGGTGAAAACTATGCGGACAGCTTGTCGGCATCAGCAACTGGAAAACCAATCCTGCTGGTAGAAAATACGCTTTCTGATGCTCAGAAGGAGTATATCCAGAGCCTGAGCACGGAAAAGTTCTACCTGATAGGCGGAGAAGGTGCAGTAGTGCCTAAAATAAAGGCAGACCTTATAAGTCTCGAAATTAGTGAGGACAACATTGATAGGCTTTGGGGGCAGACGAGGTATGAGACTTCAACAGAAGTAGCAAATCAATTTTTCAATAAACCACAAACGGTAGTACTAGCATATGCACAGAATTTTCCTGATGGACTGTCAGGCGGACCGTTTGCGACGCAGAAAGGCGCGCCAATCATACTGACCGATTCTACTAAAACAGAAGCAGCAAGGACGTATGTAAAGTCGGCAGGAGCAACCAGCAATTTCACACTAGGTGGACCATCGCTCATTTCAGACTATGCTGTCGAGTCCATCTTGGGCAATTAGTTGAAATAACTCCTGAAAGGGGACTCATGAGTTATATTATTTATAAATTGTATTAAAGCAGAGGTATATTTTGTGAAAAAGAAAAGCATGAATAATAGATTTTTTGCAGTGCTAATGGCGCTTTTGATATTGTTTTCTTATACGCCGGTTCTTTCTTATGCACTGACAGAAGAGACGGAAGGCATAGATGATGCTGCAGCAGAAGCGACAGAAGATTTAACTGCGCCGGAAGTTGAAACAGAGGAATCTGAGGAGTATACGGAAGATTCTGCAATGATAGAATCTTTGGTGCACGGACTTGAGCCATCAGAAAACGAATCTGTCTTGTCTGAAAGAAAAGCGTTAAAACTCAGGGTAGCACCGGCTGGGAGCAAAGCAGCTTCGGATGGCAGTGAAAATGTAGTGGCTATTAATGCTTATGACACTAGGATATATGGACAGACCAGATACGATACTGCCGTTACAGTGGCAAATCAAGAGAAATCAGAGTCGGAGAAGTTCAAGAACGTGATAGTAGCAGACGGCGAAAACTATCCCGATGCACTGTCAGGTGGATATCTTGCCAAGTTAAAGAATGCACCGATCCTTCTTGTGCATTCTTCTGTAGAAAATGACATCGTTAACTATATTGAAGAAAACATCGAGCCCGAAGGAACGGTATACATTCTTGGCGGGACCGGAGCGGTAAGCTCGGCTTTTGAGAGTAAAATAAAAGCTAAAGGAATACTTGTAGATAGACTTGGCGGAAGGACCAGGTATGATACGAATCTGAAGATTCTGGAGGAAGCAAGAAAGGAAGCAGGAACTGATAGCGAGGGGATCCTGGTATGCACCGGCGAGGGCTATGCAGACAGCCTGTCGGCATCAGCGGTTGGAGAACCGATCTTGCTGGTAGAAAATACGCTTTCTGATGCTCAGAAGGAGTATATCCAGAGCCTAAGCACGGAAAAGTTCTACCTGATAGGCGGAGAAGGTGCAGTAGTGCCTGAAATAGAATCAGACCTTATAAGTCTCGAAATTAGTGAGGACAACATTGATAGGCTTTGGGGGGCGACAAGATTTGAGACTTCGATAGCAGTAGCAGATAGGTTCTTCAAAAATACAGAGACTGTAGTGCTGGCATATGCATGGAATTTCCCTGACGGACTGTCTGGAGGACCGTTTGCGATGCAGAAAGGCGCACCGATCATACTGACAGATTCCAACACGACAGAACCTGCAAGGGCATATGTAGAGCGCTCAGGAGGATTCTTCTCATTTACCCTCGGTGGAGCTTCATTGATTTCAGACAATGCTGTATGGATTATTATGGGCAGATCGCCATATATCAAACCTGAAAAGAAATACGCAAGAGTTCAGGTAGGGGAAACAGTCGAAATATGGATCAATAGCAATTGGGGTACAAAAGCCGATGTAAAAGATGAAAATAAGGATGTTATCGAGATAGTGTCCAAAGGGGATCCTACATATAACAAAGGCACGCTTTCAGAGTGTTATACAGTCAAAGGAGAACAGGCCGGAACGGCAGTTTTAGTCTTAACTGATAGCTATTCAGGTTTAGCAACTGACTCAGTTACAGTTGTTGTAACTGACGGAGACGCGTCGGTCAAAACGCTTTATAGTATTATCGAAACGACAGGATATGTAAACAGAAACGGAGATAAAACAGTAAAACACACGGTCGATGGAAAGAGCGTTTACTTTGTGAATCACAGCGATAATGTGGAAATGGTATGTGTAGTTGGTGACATATCCTCTTATGAATCATACACTACAATGACAGCTCCGTTAGAGACACATGATATTTATCCTGCTACAATAATAAATGGAGAGATTACTCCGGTAGTTTATTTCGAAACAGACATAAATCCGGGGCAGTATACAAGCAGTACGGAACTGACCATTAAAAATAGTACAGATCCAGAAGACATAAGTTTTGTTAATTCGACCTTTAGAAGATCTATGGCCACATGGAACAGCGTGGTAGAAAAAAACTATGGATTGACAATGAATGATCTGGGTTTCACAAATTACTGATAAGGCCATAGCATGATGGAATAATAAAAGCATCGCGGCATAATAGTATTTGACAATACTGTCGCGGTGCTTTTAATATTGGTATATATGACAGAAAGAATCAAAGGATTATTCCTAAAAACTAAAGACGTAGAAAAATCAGCTTACGCGTGGAACTCCGTCTCGGGACTCATGTTTGCCATGCAGTCGGCGGTGATGCTTATAGTTATCACCAGGACTAATGGGCTTGAGGATGCCGGGATCTTTTCAATTGCTTACGCGATAGGCAGCCTTATGTCATTTATCGGAGAGTATGGTGTAAGGAAGTATCAGGTCAGTGATATCAAAGAGAAGGTCAGCTTTACCGATTATCACTCTCACAGGGTGTTCACCTGCCTTATAATGCTTGTCGTTTTCGTAATATATGTCGGGGCCGGCTACGTGAGCGGCCGTTACAGC
>CADBNS010000007.1 GCA_902796065.1 Ruminococcus flavefaciens | reverse complement strand
GAGATGATAGATAAGACGAGCGATACCGAGGTTATCGTAGCTTACGATCACCTTGTCAGTATCGAACACCTTGCCGACTTCAAGAGCCATCTGAGCTTCCTTGAAGGAACGTGCGAGGTCCTTGACACCTACGACAGCAGTACCGATACCGACATTTACTCTTGTATAGAACTCACCGCTGAGGGTATCAGCGATAGAGCGAGCCAGCTTTTCGAGGTCCTTGGAATCCAGGGAGCTCTTGAGCTCCTTGACGAGGACTATATCGGTCTCTGTGATATTGAATACGAAGTCCTTGTTCTTATCAGGGAAGAGGTTCTGGATAACATCGTAAGCGGAGATGTCGTTAGCGGATACGATCCTGATGAGGAAAACGGCTCTGCTGATCTCAGCGTTGAAGTGGAGCTCTCTTGCCTTGATAACGATGTCACCTGGGAGCACGTTATCGAGTATGACGTTTTTAATGAAGTTGTTTCTGTCATATTTTTCGTCATAATACTGCTTGATATTGGAAAGAGTGATAGCAAGGATACTTGCATACTTAGAAGCAGCATCGTCAACGCCCTCTACGAAAACAGCGTAATCCGGTTTTACTCGTGAACCGAAAGGCTTATAGGTAAAGCCGTCACGGATAAAAATATCGTGGGAATCGCTGAGGTCGAGAGAAACGAACTCATTGGTAGTGCCTACGCGGGCAAGATCGCTGCAGGCGATGATAGTAGCGGTCTCATCGACAACACCTATAGTAGCGTCGATAGTATCGCGCATCTGATGAACTAAACCCTGAAATAATCTGTTGGACATGATTTACATCCCTTCTCTTAATTTTTTTATAAACGGGTGGATCAAAAAAGAGAATTTGACATTCGCAGCACAAGAACTCTGCGAACATATTACAAATTGTAACATATAGTTATTGCTAAATTATGAACAATTCGTTAACTTTCTTTTAACGACCCACATTTGTACCATATTTCGGCATAAAAACTTGTCTGAAAATTACAATCCGCAAAAGTTTCTGTTACCGAACTGTAACTTTCTGTTACTCAAAATGTAATTAGGAATTACATCTTTTCCGGCTGAGTTATCTTGAGGATAGTCAGCACATTGCGCAGGGTCTGGAGAACAGCCTTGCAGAGGAGTATCCTTGCGCCCCTGATCTCCGGAGACTCAGCGTTCTTTACGCTGCAAGCGTCATAGAAGCGGTGGAAGAGAGTAGCCAGATCCACGGCGTACTTGGTGAGCTTGGACGGATCGTAGGTCTTTGCAGCTGCAACGATCTCACCGGGAAGAGCAGCGAGGTGGCGTATGAGCTCGATCTCACGGGGATTATCGAGGAGAGTGAGGTCAGCCTTATCGGGAATGCTGATACCTTCTGATTTGAGGTTGCTGATGAGGCTGCAAATACGTGCGTGAGCGTACTGAACGTAGTAAACGGGGTTCTGTGAGGACTTTTCGATAGCGAGGTCGAGGTCGAACTCGAACTCTGAATTAGCCTCACGGAGGTTAAAGAAGAAACGTGCAGCATCTATCGGTATCTCATCGAGGAGAGTGACCAGTGTGATAGCCTTACCGCTTCTCTTTGAGAGCTTGACAGTCTCACCGTTGCGGACGAGCATTACCATCTGCATGAGCACGACGTCCAGCTTTGTCTCATCGACGCCGATAGCGTTGAGTGCAGCTTTAAGGCGCGGAACATATCCGTGGTGGTCAGCGCCGAGGATATTGATAGCCTTATCGAAGCCGCGTGTAACGAGCTTATTGTAGTGATAAGCAATATCGGGTACGATGTAGGTGTACAGACCATTGCTTCTGCGGAGGACGAAGTCCTTGTCCATGCCGTAGTCGGTAGCTCTGAACCATATCGCACCGTCCTGCTCGTAAGCCTTGCCGGATTCAAGGAGCTTATCAACGACCATCTTAGTCTCATTTTTAGCGTGGACAGTGCTTTCTCTGAACCAGTTATCGTATACGATGCGGTACTTCTTGAGGTCACGCTCGAGACCTGCGATATTCAGCGGGAGAGCGTAGTCCACGAGAGCCTTGCGGCGTTCCTCCTCGGAGAGGTCCTGAAGCTCGAAGATATGATCGTGATAGTAATTTGCAGCGTGTTCGATAATATCGGTGCCGAGGTATACGTCCTCAGGCATTTCAAAGTCCTGACCCTCGCCGCTGAGCGCGAAGATAGCGGAGCAGAGCGCTTCTGTGTCATTTCTGTGCTCATAGATCATCTGCTGACCCTTATCGGAGCAGAGCTGCATATAGCGGAGTGACAGTGACTTGCCGAACTTTTCGATCTGATTTCCGGCATCGTTTACGTAGAATTCGCGCTGAACCCTGAAGCCGGCCCAGTCGAGAACGCTGGCAAGACAGTCGCCGATCGCGCCGCCTCTTGCGTTACCGATGTGCATAGGACCGGTAGGGTTAGCGGAGACGAATTCCACGAGGACGCTTTTACCGCCGCCGAAATCAGTTCTGCCGTAGCTGTCGCCCTCAGTGAGGACGTTATCCACAACATCAGCGAACCATTTGTGGTCGAGGAAGAAGTTCATGAAGCCGGGGCCTGCAACTTCAGCGCGGTTGAAGAGGGTACCTTCCAGATGCAATTTCTCGAGAATGAGATCAGCGATCTTACGCGGAGGCATTTTGAAAGCCTTAGCGCAGACCATAGCGGTATTTGCGGCGAAGTCGCCGTGGGACTTGTCAGCGGGGATCTCGATATTGAACGCCGGAAGAGCATCGGCAGGGGCGATACCCTCTGCAACGAGGACTCCGAGAGCGTCCATGATGATCTCACGCAGCTGAGACGAAGCGTTTTTGATGAGGTCTGACATGGGAATGATCCTTTCTTTAATTGAAATTCTGAACGGTCATAATGATCTCGTTGTCCGAAAGATAGGACGAATTGAGGTCAAGTGTATATTTCAGGTATAGCCTGCCGTTTTTATTGATAGTGTTATCGATGGCGTGGGTATAGACTCCGATCTGGATATTGCCGTAGGGGGTACCGTACTGGCAGTAGTGCTTGCGGCCTTTTTCGAGGGAAAGGACTGAATTAGCGGTGCCTGAGCGGACGATAGAAGCTGTTTTGCCTCCGTCCACGGTGATAGTGGTAGTAGAGCCCTCGAAGCCGGTAGCGGAGGTATCCTCATAGGAAATGACATCGCAGCCGTTTTCCTTAAAGAGCTGAGCCTTGGTAAGGAGCTCAGTCTCGCTTTTTTCATCGTCCTGGATCTGAACACTGGTAAGTGAGATCAAAACGTTTTTTTTCAAATTAATCACCTGTCTGAATCAATAATTTCTGTCGAAGCTGTCGATAGCCTGTTCAAGGAGGGTATCGATGAGTTCCGGCAGTTTCATGCCCATGCTTGCCATGAGCTTAGGGAAGACACTTTTGCTGCGCATACCGGGAGCGGTGCCGATCTTATTGAGGAGAAGTTTGCCATCGCTTGTGAGGAAGAAATCGAGTCTTGCCATACCCTTGCAGCCCATAGCCTTATAGGCGCGTACAGCAGTATCGCGGATCATCGACTGAGTATCACGGTCCAGGTCGGCGGGAACGATAAGATCGTCGCCGGAGTGAACGGTGAAGTTGTAGTGGTCGTAAGGCTTTGCAGTAGATACTATCTCACCGATGAAGGAAGCGACAGGGGAGTCGCAGCCGAACACAGCGGCCTCCAGCTTTCTGCCCACGATATATTTTTCGATAACGACCTTGTTGTCGTTGGAGAATGCGATTTTCACGGCAGTTTCAAGCTGACTGAGATCATTGGCTCTGGAAACGCCGGAGCTGCTCTCACTGTTAGCAGGTTTAACGATAACAGGGAATCCGAGCTTATCGGCAACTTCCTTGCATCTCTGGTCCAGCCTGCTGAGTTCCGGCTGAGTGATGACCTGCCATTCAGCGGTAGCGATGTCGAAGTCGTCCATTATCATGTGGGTATGCGACTTATCCATGCAAGCGGCAGAAGAAAGCAGACCGCAGCCGACGTAGGGGATACCGGACATATCGAGCAGACCCTGTATAGTGCCGTCAGCGCCGTGTTTACCCTGAAGCAGGGGAAATACGACATCGATGCGCTTGACGGAGGTCTCACCGTTTTCGATAGTGATGATACCGCGGTGAATGGGGTCCGGAGAGATGATAGCTGAGGTACAGTCGGGATCCTGTTCCCATGAACCGTCAGCGATCTCCTGGGGATCGCCGGGGAAATAGAGCCAGCGGCCCTTACGGGTGATACCGAGGCAGATGACCTCGTACTTATCTTTAGGTATATTGCAGATGACCTCCGCTGCGGAAGCGAGGGAAATATCATGTTCTCTTGACACGCCGCCGAAGATCACAGCGGCTTTGATCTTAGCCATATAAGTACTCCTTTATAAAAAACGAAATTATTAGTCAATTTTATTCTATCATCATATTTTATCACATTTCACAAAAAACTGCAAGCATTTATCTGTAAAAAGCTAAAAATTCGCACTACTGGCAAATTATGAGTAAATAATCAACAGTTTAATTTGTGTAAAATGACCATAACACAACGTAATTAAATAAAAGTAATGACGAAAAACTTGGTTAATATGACGAAGGAAAAAGCGCTAAAAACCGTTTTTTAGAGGGATAAAACGCTCAGACGAGAAAAGGTTGAGCACAATCATTTATACTGTTCGGCGAATCTGAATGATAATATACATATATTAATATGTATAAAACTGAAACAGTCCCCTTGGGAATAGGGGACCGTTTCAGCTTGATCTTGTGTATAATAAATTTAAGTGAGGGAAGCAAAGTCAGCGCATACCGATCTCACGGTCGGAATCCGAGAGCTGATCGTGAGAAAGAATATAGTCATAGATCTCATCGATCGTGGTGCAGGCGACACCGACATAGCTGTCAGCACAGCCGTAATACAGGGCTATCCTGCCGGAATCGGAGTCCTGAAGAGTAGCGCAGGGGAAGCATACATTGGGCACGAAGCCGCGTTCCTCGTACCATTCTTCCGGAGCGAGAACGTAATCAGCGCAGCGATGGAGTACGCGGGACGGCTCGTCGAGGTCGAGAATAGCTGCACCAACGCTGTAAACATAGCCGTTGCAGGTATTCACTACACCGTGGTAGAACAGCAGCCAGCCGACATTAGTTTCGATAGGAGCCGCACCTCCGCCGATCTTGAGGTTTTCCCACCAGTTATCGGAAGGACCCATAACGTGGCGATGTCTGCCCCAGAAGGTCATATCGGGACTTTCACTGAGGAAGATGTCACCGAAAGCCGTGTGGCCGTTATCGCATGGACGGGAAAGCATCACGAAGTTGCCGTTGATCCTGCGCGGAAATAGTACAGCATTGCGGTTATAGGGCAGGAATGGATTTTCGCGCCTTGTGAATGAGGAGAAGTCCTTAGTTTCGGCGATACCGATAGAAGCACCGTAGAAGTCCTGACACCAGATGATATAGTAGGTGTCATCGACCTTCACGAGTCGCGGATCATAGGCATATCGCGGCATAAAAGGCTGCCCTTCCGGATCGGTGAATGGTATTTTATCGGAGTCGAAAGTCCAGTTCAGACCGTCGGAGCTTCTGCCGAGGTAGATATGTGGGATTCCGTTGCGCTGCTCACCGCGGAAAACTCCGATAAACCCATCGTTATACGGCATGACAGCGCTGTTGAAGATCCTTGCGACCTCAGGCAGGGGATTCCTGTTGATGATCGGGTTATCGTTGTGCCGCCACATCGGAGCAGAGCAGCCTGAGGGCTTATCCTGCCAAGGGATATTGTGGAGGGCAGGACAGATGAGTTTTATCTGTGACATGAATGACTCCTTGAACTCAATAATTTAATCTGATTTAAGTATTGCTTACAGTATATATTATACATCATTTCAGTTAAACTGTCAAGCACTAAAGTGGCAATATCCGCTAAATTAGGAAAAATGCAGCAATTTCGCGTATCAAAACTGACACCTTAACTAATAATGTATCGATAAATAAAGCTGATAAATTAATTTACAGGAATGTGTAGATTTTTCCTGATAGATATATTATAATTAATGTGCCCTGAATAACCGCAGTTAGGCGGTTATTGCCCTGAAGCTTGCTTTGGGAGCGCAGATTCCTTAAAGTATGAGGAATCTGCTTTAGAGTTGTAGAGCAGACATTGATTAATGATATGTTTTGAACGGAGAATGAAATATGAAGATACAGGAATTTATAAGCGGACTGAGCAGCGGCAGATATAACGGCATATTCCGCAGCTTATACGGCACAGACGAGCACGAACTGCTGCGTCAGCGCATACGGTACACCAGTGCAGTGGAGCAGTTTTCTCGGATCGAGCCGGAATGCGGCGAGATACGGGTATTTTCTGCCCCCGGACGGACGGAGATATGCGGAAATCACACTGACCACCAGTGCGGACGGGTACTTGCGGCAGCTGTGAACATAGACGCGATAGCGATAGTATCGCAGATAGATGAGCCGGTTATCCGGCTGTATTCTGAGGGATACGGCAAAAGTGAGATAAGTCTTGATGATCTGGAGCCTGATCCGGCGGAGGCAGGTACCACGAAAGCGATACTGCGCGGCATAGCGGCAGGATTTGCTGAACGAGGAGCTGATCTGCGCGGATTCTGCGCCTTTGTCACCTCTGACGTACCCTCAGGCAGCGGGCTTTCCTCATCTGCGGCATTTGAGGTACTTATGGGTAATGTAATAGACAAAATATGCTGTAAAGGAAAAATCGGTGCAATTGATACAGCAATAATTGGTCAGCAGGCAGAGAACAAGTATTTTGGCAAATCCAGCGGACTGATGGATCAGCTTGTAAGCTCAGCGGGAGGCTTTATTGAGATAGACTTCCGGGATCCGGCGCATCCGGAGATAACGCCCATAGACTACGATCTTACGCGCTCAGGATACAGCCTGTGCATTACTGATACACGGGGCAGTCACGCCGGACTTTCGGGCGAATATTCGGCAGTAGCGCAGGAAATGAGAGCTGTAGCGGCAGCAATGGGCTGTAAAGTGCTGCGTGAGGCGGACGAGGATCAGTTTTACAAAATGCTTCCGGAGCTGCGCAGCTGCTGTTCAGACAGGGCGATATTGCGTGCATCGCATTTTTTCAGTGAGAATGCAAGAGTATCACAGCAGGCAGAGGCATTAGCGTCAGGAGATACAGAGGAATTCTTCCGGCTCGTGGAGGAATCGGGAGCATCGTCAGCGGAGCTTTTGCAGAATCTGTACTCGTTGAGTACGCCGGAGTCACAGGGGTTGAACATCGGACTGATGCTTAGCCGGAGGTATCTGAGCGGCAGGGGACCCAGTCGAGTGCATGGTGGAGGCTTTGCAGGAACGATACAAGCCTTTGTGCCGACTTATCTGACGGAGGGATATGCGGCAGAGATGGACAGGGTATTTGGCGAAGGCAGCTGCAAGGTACTGATGATACGTCACATGGGCGGAACAGAAGTGACGGCAGAGGAATAAAAAAGTGGGCGCGAAGCCCACTTTATTTTTTAATATCAATGACAACGATCTCAGAGATGGTGCCGGTTTTAAAAGGTATTGCCCAGCCGGAAATACCGGAGGTTACCACGAAAGTCGTATTATCACGGACTTCCGAGCCGTAAACGCGGTCGTTGACGCCCAGCAGCAGACCGATCTGACCTGCGGGGAAGATATGACCGCCGTGGGTATGACCGGAAAGTACAAGATCAGCGCCGGCATCAGCCTCATTGAGGTAGTCATTTGGCTGATGGTCGAGAACGATGGTATATCGGGACATATCCACATCTGCGACGAGTTCGCTCATAGGAGTGCGGTCCTCGTCGGACTTGTCCTGTCTGCCGATTATGTAGAAATCGTCGTTAACGAGAACGGATTCGTCCTCAAGGACAGTAACGCCGTTATTTTTGAGTTCAGTTTTCAGCTCAGCGGCGGTAAAATTGCGATAACCCTGATAGTAGCCCTTATCGTGGTTACCGAATACGAAGAACACGCCATACTTTGTATTCAGCTGACCGAGGGCAGCGCAGGCTTTTTTCATATCGTCGCGATTGCTGTCATCGTCCACGAAATCGCCGACTACTACTACGACATCGGGATCCTGAGCATTAACGCGCTTCATTTGTTCAGTAAAGCTGTCACCGTCGAGGGTGATACCGAGGTGAGAGTCAGCGATCTCAACGATACGCAGGTCTTCCTTGAGTGGCTTAGCTGATTTGAAGTCATAGTCGGTGATGAACACTTTATGAGCCATTATCCAGCCGTAAGAAAGGTAAAGTACAGTAATAATCAAAGCGGCAGCGCCCTCGTAATTGCGGTAGCGTTCCCATCCGTTCATTTTTCTGACGAGACCGGCGATAATATCGCAGATGAGCCAGATAATGAAGAGGTGGAGCATAATGACGATCATGGACCACAGATTAATGAGAAAATAGGAAGCGGTACCGATGAGAGCGACCGGTATGAGCGAAATGAACCATGATAATTTCTTATGGTTCCTGCCCAGTTTTTCAATAAAGCTGAAACGGTGGAAGCGGCTGGTGAGGAAGATGATGCCTCCGATCGAGAGCAGTACAAGGACTGCAAAAAGAATCAGCCAGAACGACATATTACTTAATAACGTCCTTTATAGCGGAAAGGAGTTCATCGTAGGTCTCGAAAGCAGGGAACTGAGGGTAATCCGCCTTGATCTGCTCAGTAGAGCGGAAGAGGAAGCCGGCCTTGCTTGCCTGGATCATACCGAGGTCATTGAAGCTGTCACCGCTTGCGATAGTATCATAGCCGATGGACTGGAGAGCCTTGACTGTAGTGAGTTTTGACTGTTCACAGCGCATTTTGAAGCCTGTTATCTCGCCGTTATCAGCTACTTCGAGGGAGTTGCAGAAGATAGTAGGCCAGCCGAGCTTTTTCATAAGTGGAGAAGCGAACTGAGTGAAGGTATCGCTGATGATGATAGTCTGGCAGATGGAGCGGAGCTCATCGAGGAACTCTTTAGCGCCGGGCATAGGGTCGATCTTAGCGATAGTATCCTGAATCTCTCTGAGACCGAGGCCATGTTCTTTAAGAATGCCGATACGCCACTTCATAAGTTTATCGTAATCAGGCTCATCGCGTGTAGTTTTCTTGAGTTCGGGGATACCGCTTGCTTCTGCAAATGCGATCCAGATCTCAGGAACGAGAACGCCTTCAAGGTCGAGACAAGTAATAAACATAAAAATTCCTCCAAGTGATAGTATAGTTGCGATTGTGGTAAACACAATAATATTATACAACATAGACAGTGATTTGTAAAGGGCAGGTGAGATAAAATAATTCGATGTCAAAGGAAAGAAAATATGTTGAATTATTTCAGTAAAAGACCGATGGGACAGTGATCGCTGCCGAGAACATCGGAGTATATTACTGAATCCTGAACTCTGTCCATAAGGCGGTCGGAAACGACAAAGTAGTCGATACGCCAGCCGATGTTTTTCTCGCGGGCTTTGAAGCGATATGACCACCATGAGTAGGCATCGGTCTTATCTGGGTAGAGTCTGCGGAATGAGTCTGCGAAGCCTGCGTCGAGGAGCTCAGTGAATTTACCGCGTTCCTGGTCGGAGAAGCCGGCGTGACCCACATTGGACTTGGGATTCTTGAGGTCTATCTCATTATGAGCGACATTGAGGTCGCCGCAGTAGATCACCGGCTTTTTTGTGTCGAGCTCTGAGAGATAGCCGCGTATAGCGTCCTCGAACTCCATGCGGTAGTCGATGCGCTTCAGACCCTCCTGAGCGTTGGGGACGTAACAGCAGACGAAGAAGAAATCATCGTATTCGCAGGTGATAACTCGTCCCTCATCGGTATGCTCACCGTTGATGCCATATGTTACAGAGAGCGGTTCGGTCTTTGAGAACACAGCGGTGCCGGAGTAGCCTTTTTTTACAGCGCTGTGGAAGTAACGGAAGTAGCCATCAGGAGCAAAGTCTGCCTGATCGGGCTGCATTTTAGTCTCCTGCAGGCAGAAAATATCCGCATCAGTTTTAGCGAAGAAGTCAGCAAAGCCTTTGGTGAGACAAGCGCGGAAGCCGTTGACGTTCCAGGAAATAAGTTTCATAGTAACCTCCTTGTGGGGTGAATTGATAGTGCATAATTAATTATATCCATAAGCAGGCAAAGTGTCAATGAAGACAGGACAATAAAAAACGGCTGAGATCAGAATAGTTCAAAATGGTTAATAAAACTGTCCGGTATAGTGAAAGTTTAGTGAAAACGCAAAAACTCCCTTGACAATATGAGGAATATAAATTATAATAATGATGTACCCGTCAGGGAATGGCAGTAATAAAGACTTGTTCGCAGTCCGCTGCCGTGCATCGGGTATTATATTACTCAATACATGACAGGAGGATTTATAAAAATGGGTGTATTTGGAAGACTTATCGACTTACTTAAGTCAAACGTAAATGATATGATCGACAGGGCAGAAGACCCTGAGAAGATGGTCAAGCAGATCATCGTTGATATGCAGAAGGAACTGAACGATAATACTCAGAAGTACGGAAAGGCAAAGGCAAGCGAGAGACTTGCTCAGAAGAAGTACGAAGAGGCACAGAAGGTATCTGCAAACTGGGAGGCAAAGGCAAAGGCTGCTATCTCACAGGGCAATCAGGAGCTTGCTAAGGAAGCACTCGCAAGAAAGGTCAAGGCTGACGGAGACGTTGCAAACTACAAGGAGATGTACGACTCTATCGCAGACCAGACAGAAGCTATCGGAAATCAGGTAGAGATACTGAAGACCAAGCTCGACGAGGCAAAGGCAAAGCAGGCTATGCTCATTGCACGTTCACAGGCAGCAGATACCAAGAAGCAGCTTGCACAGTCAGTTGGCGGAATCGATACAGCCAGCGCTATGGAGAAGTTCAACCGCATGGAAGAAAAGGTACAGCGCAAGGAAGCTGAGGCAGACGCATTCACTGAGGTTGCAGGCGTAGGTCAGGATCTGGATCTTCAGGACTCATTCCAGAAGATCGAAACAGATGCTAAGGTAGATGCAGAGCTTCAGAGACTGATGGCTGAGATGGGTCAGGCACCTGCACAGGGACAGCAGACACCGGCAGCAACACAGGAAATCGATGATATGCAGCTTGACGAGCAGCAGTAAAAAGGAATGGTTCAGATGAGCAAAAAGAATGAGATCACACCGAACAAGGTCCTTGATATGTTTATCCCGATATTGGGAGCAGTATTTATAGCAGTCAGCGCAATACTGTATATACTCTACAAGAGCTGGAGTGCGAAGGTCTACTTTGAGAAGTGGAAGGATTACGAGGACTGCGGAGTATAAGATGAAAAAGCCGGCGGAGCGATCTGCCGGCTTAAATTTGCATTGGAAGCGGTAATAGATTTTACAAAGGAGAAGTGATATATGTTTAAGGAATACTTTTTATATTATCAAGAATGCGTAAAAGATTTGAAAAGTCAATATGAACAGTCTTTCTCGGAAGCGTTCAGAAATCTACAGCCCAAACGCAAGGCAGCGGGAGTGATTATGCTTATATCTCTTATTTTATTCTTTATTTTCTATGTATT
>CADBNS010000006.1 GCA_902796065.1 Ruminococcus flavefaciens | reverse complement strand
TCTCTCTGTTGATCTTGAGTGGGATATTGTGAGCCTCTGCGTAATCGATCTCCTCGTCACGGCTCTTTATTGTCCATTCTCTCCATGGAGCGATTATTGTCATTTCAGGAGCAAATGCCTTGATAGCCAGCTCGAATCTTACCTGATCGTTGCCCTTACCTGTGCAGCCGTGGCAGATAGCGTCTGCGCCCTCAGCCAGAGCGATCTCAGCGATGCGCTTTGCAATGATAGGACGAGCGAATGATGTACCGAGCATATATCTGTTCTCATAGATAGCGCCTGCCTGTACAGTGGGGTATACGTAATCCTGGATGAACTCTTCCTTCAGATCTGCAATGATGAGCTTGGAAGCACCTGTCTTGATAGCCTTCTCCTCAAGTCCGTCAAGCTCTGTACCCTGTCCTACGTCACCTGAAACTGCGATGATCTCGGGGTTATTGTAGTTTTCCTTGAGCCACGGGATGATGATAGAAGTGTCAAGTCCGCCTGAGTAAGCGAGGACTACCTTTTTGATTTCCTTAGCCATAGTAAATACCTCCTGAAAATAAGCACCTTTAGGGGTGCGGAATATCATATTACTAATTATACACCTATTCTTACCAATGTCAAGGGGGATTGAATAAATATTCATTATTTCAGTGAATATTCACTATCTGCCGAATATTATTCGCAGTCATAACTATATTGCTCCGCCTCTGTTATTACGTGATAACAGCTATTTTTCCGGCTTATATCCATACTTTAAGCCCGTTTGTGTCTATTCACCGCCGCTTCCGGAATGCAGAATAAAAAAGCTGTGTTAATATACCGATTCTTTTGTATGTTTTTACGATTTTATCCGTAAAAGTACCGTTTTATCTTGCTATTTTCCCTTTTTATGCTATAATTGAATGTGATAGCCGATTTTTTTCGGCGTATATTCATACGGAGGTTTTATTATGGCAGACAATAAAAGCGGAAAGAAGATCACTATTATAGGTGCCGGTAATGTCGGCGCTACTATCGCATATACATTCGCAGTTGCAGGCACCTGTTCCGAAGTCGTTCTCATCGATATAAATAAGGAGAAGGCTAAGGGCGAGGCTATGGATATCCGTCAGGGTGTTTCATTCAGCCACAACGTTGAGGTTATCGACGGCACATACGACGATGCTGCCGGTTCAGACATCATCGTTGTTACTCTCGGTCTTGCACGTAAGCCCGGTCAGACCCGTCTCGACCTCGCTCAGGCTAACGTAAACATCATCAAGAGCGTTATGCCTCAGCTTGCTAAGACATGTCCTGATTCAATATACGTTGTTGTCAGCAACCCTGTTGACATCATTACTTACACTATTCTCAAGTGCACCGACCTCTCTCCTACTCAGGTATTCGGTTCTGGTACTGCTCTTGATACTTCAAGACTCCGTTCAAGCATCGCTGACCACGTTGGTCTCAGCCCGAACAGCGTTCATGCTTACGTTTTCGGTGAGCACGGCGATACTTCAATGATCCCGTGGTCAATCACAAACATCGCCGGTATCAGCATGGAAGAGTACTGCAAGGAACAGGATCACGCTGACCTCGATGAGGACGAGATCGTTGATGAAGTTCGTAAGGCAGGCGCTGAGGTCATCAAGAGAAAGGGCGCTACTTTCTACGCTATCGCTCTTACAGTCAACAAGATCTGCGATAACATACTCCGCGATGCTAACAATATCATGACTGTTTCTACTCTCATCAAGGACAGATATGGCATCAACGATGTTTGTCTCAGCTTACCAGCTGTTATCGGTGCTAACGGTATCGAAAAGGAAGTTACTCCTACTCTTACAGATGATGAGCTCAAGAAGCTCCAGGCAAGTGCTGACGCTCTCAGAGGCGTTCTCAGCCAGCTGGAATTCTGATCGTTCTATATTACAGCGAAGACCCTCCGTGTGAGGGCTTTCGCTGTTTTTTATAAGCATTAACTAACTATTACATTTAGGGCTGCAATTCAGTCCGTGAAAGGAATACTATCATGAACTACGCAGAAGAATCACTCAAAAAACATAAGGAGTGGCAGGGTAAGATCGAAGTTATCTGCCGCGCTCCCCTTGAAACAAGGGACGATCTCTCCCTCGCATATACCCCCGGCGTTGCTCAGCCCTGCCTGGAGATCCAGAAGGACGTTGACAAGAGCTATGAGCTTACACGCCGCTCCAACCTCGTTGCTGTCGTAACTGACGGTACTGCTGTACTGGGTCTCGGTGACATCGGCCCTGAGGCTGGTATGCCTGTTATGGAGGGCAAGTGCGCTCTGTTCAAGGCTTTCGGCGATGTTGACGCTGTTCCGCTCTGTATCCGCTCAAAGGAAGTTGACGATATTGTCAACACTGTCAAGCTCCTTGCAGGCTCCTTCGGCGGCGTTAATCTGGAGGACATCTCCGCTCCTCGCTGCTTCGAGATAGAGCGCAAACTCAAGGAATGCTGTGATATTCCTATATTCCACGACGATCAGCACGGTACTGCTGTCGTTACTCTCGCTGCTATGCTCAATGCCCTCAAGGTCGTTGGCAAGAAGCTGGACGAGATCCGCGTTGTAACAAGCGGCGCTGGTGCTGCCGGCATCGCTATCATCAAGCTCCTCATCTCTATGGGTCTGAAGGACGTTGTTCTCTGCGACAGAAAGGGCGCTATCTACAAGGGCAGAGAGGGTCTGAACCCCGAAAAGGAAGAAATGGCTGAGATCACAAATCAGCAGATGAGAAAAGGTACTCTCGCTGACGTTATCAAGGGTGCTGACGTATTCATCGGCGTTTCTTCTCCCGGATGCGTTACTCCTGAGATGGTAAAGACTATGGCTCCTAAGCCTATACTCTTCCCGATGGCTAATCCTACTCCTGAGATCATGCCTGAACTAGCTCTGGAGGCTGGCGCTGCTGTTGTTGGTACAGGAAGAAGCGACTTCCCCAACCAGATCAATAACGTTCTTGCTTTCCCGGGTATCTTCCGCGGTGCTCTTGACGTTCGTGCAAGCGACATCAACGACGCTATGAAGATCGCTGCTGCAAAGGCTATCGCCGGCTTCGTTACCGACGATAAGCTCGCTGCTGACTATATCATTCCAAGTGCTCTGGACAAGTCCGTTGCTCAGGCTGTTGCAAAGGCTGTTGCTCAGGCTGCAAGAGACACCGGCGTAGCAAGGATCTAAGCTGTTACAGCCGGTCATAAAACTGATACCAATATAGAATTATTGCCCCCAAGCGTTTTCAAAGCGCTTAGGGGCATTGTATTTTAATCTGTTGCTAAGATAATCAGAATTTACTGTTTAATTTAGCTTTTCAGGCTGAGTAGCAGTAAAGCCCTGAATCATTCCGCATTTTTTACAACAATAGCAAATAACAGGACTTCTTTTTGGCTTTAATTTATTGATTTCGTTATCAGGGTAAAAAAACACTCCATGCATTCCTGCCATTAACCCTTTTATTAACTCTCCGCCGCATTTTTCACATTTATTATTCATTGCTTACCTCCTAATTACCGATTTTTGTTAGTAATAATTATAGCACATCATTTCAGCACTGTCAATCCCAGATATACCTCCAGCAAACAAATACAGCCGCCGTACCCACGTACTGCGGCTGTTGTTATCAGTCTTCTTCCTGCACGATACCGCTGAGCTCCTCAGGGGTGGGCAGTCTTGTGAACGGCACCGACTTCTCATCACAGGCACCGTATTTCCGGTAATTCTCCCTTGCCTCATTCAGGCTGACCGCATTGGCTCCGCCGGCAAGGTCGGGAGCATTGTTCTGCACCTTGTCGTCCTCCCAGAAGCAGACCTCACATATTTCATAGTTTCCGTTGGGACTGTCCATTGTGTAGCAGCCGCAGCAGGGACATTTATACTTCTTCGTGGCATTGGCTGTCAGCTTTTCCACTATCTCAGACCATCTCTCAGCATCACAGCTGCGGAACACGGTAAGTACCTCGCTGATGTCCTCGCCGCCAGCCTTCTTACGGCTGCAAATCTCAGACAGATAGCTGTCAGCAGCAGCATAAGCCTCCTCAGCGGAAATATCCTCCGCCGGCAGATCGCCGGTAATATCCATGAAGTCCTCATAGCAGGCAGGATCAGCGGTATATCCGTCGGTCCAGAGGTATGGATCGAGGGCGCTGAGATAGCCGATATAGCCATCGGAACGGTTGCTGTCGCTGCGGAACTCGTCCTCAAGCAGATCATAGAGAGCCAGCAGGATCTGATATTTAGTCATTATATCCCTCCTTATTTTTTGTTCAGGAATTCTTCATAACGGTCGCATATCTCCTTGGTATCGCCGAATGCTATCTGCTGACCCTTGTCCAGCCACAGCACCTTCGTAGCCATACGTCTTATCTGAGCGATAGAGTGGGATACCAGCAGAGTCGTCGCGCCGCCCTTGATTATTTCCAGCATCTTCTCCTCACTCTTCTTCCGGAATGCTCCGTCACCAACGGAAAGCACCTCATCAAGTATGAGTATTTCCGGCTTGACAAGGCAGGCGATAGAGAATGCAAGTCTTGATTTCATACCTGAGGAGAGGTGGGAGAACTTTCTGTCCTCAAACTCTTTCAGCTCAGCAAAATCGATGATGCTGTCGTAGGTATTGTTCATGAATTCGCGCGTATAGCCCAGCATTGCGCCGCGAAGGAAGGTATTCTCCTTTACGGTGAGGTCGGGGTCGAAGCCTGTGCCCAGCTCCAGCAGAGAGGCAATGTTGCCGTTGACTGCCATTGTGCCCTCGGTTGGACGCATGATGCCGGATATGACCTTCAGCAGCGTGGACTTGCCGGCGCCGTTGGAGCCTACGATACCAAGCAGTTCACCTTCTTCCAGCGTGAAGGATACGTGATTGACTGCAAGGAACTCCTTCTGTGTGTAGGTACCTTTGAGCTTCTGTATGATAACGTCCTTCAGTCCGATATTGGAGAAATCGCCGACGATGTAGGATACAGAAACGTTATTGAGAATGATCTTTTCCATGTCAGCTCTCCTTACATATAGTACATGAACTTATAGTTGTATTTCTTGTATATCAGAGCGCCGATGATAAGTGCTCCGAAAGCGTAGATGAAGCAGAGTGCGTGTGTAGCGATGCCGGGAATATAGCCGTCTATGACGATATGGCGGATATAGGTGATATACACGTATATCGGGTTGAGGTAGAGAAGCTTCTGCTTATCGCCCAGCATATCGGCAGGATAGAATATAGCAGAGACGTACATGAGCATAAGAGTGAATATATCATACAGGTACTGAACGTCCTTGAACAGCACGAACAGCGCAGAGAGTATGAATCCGCAGCCGATATTGAACACGATAAGGCATATTATCGGGTATATCAGCATAAAGAAGCGGAAGTGGAAAGATATGCCGTCCAGAGCCACGAACACGAAGAATATCAGCAGTGTCAGTCCGAAGTTTATGAGCGAAGCCACGTTCTTTGAAAGCAGGAACATATACTTCGGAAGGTTTATCTTGCTGATGATTCCGGCATTCTGCATAAGTGAGTTCATGCCGCCGGTGGTGGAATCCTTGAAAAAGGCATAGGTAAGGTTTCCGGCAAAGAGGTATGTGGTGTAATACGCCTGACCCCTTGCAAAGAAGTTCTTGAACACGAAGCTCATGACAAGCAGCTGCATAAGCGGAGATATAAGGCTCCAGAGCATACCCAGCATAGTTCGTTTATATTTTTTCTTGAAATCTCTTTTTACCAGTTCCTCAAAGAGAAACTGTTGTTTTTTGATCTTAACGATAAGATCCTTGACAGCGTCTACCATTTCTTTTGTTTTCCTTTCTGTTGTGAGAGCTGAGATCAGTCAGTGAATATTATGGGAAGTTCCTTGACGGTGGGTACGGAATCGGTCTTTAGTCCGGCTGTAACGCGGAGCAGTACCTTTTCACCCTCCGGAATATCATAGTTCAGCCGCCAGTTTATCTGTGTGTATTCCTGCTGGGGGGCAACCTCAATGATACGCGAGGGATAGAGCTTTTCACCGCGGACTACATTCAGCACGAATATCACTGTGTAGATATTCGCTGCACTGCATGAAGAACGTGATATGCTGAATCGCATGAAGTTCTCACCGGTCCGGCTCATTTTTATATACACGGGAACTCCAAGCTCCGGAGCAACGGAGCGTTCACCGGTATAATATGCGGAAATAGAAGGAACTTCGCTGTATCTTTCCTCATATTCTGATTCATATTTTTCGGTACGCAGGCGTTCAGACCTGCGTTCTTTGCGGAAACCGAGAGCTATCTTTATCTTCTCCTCGTTTTCGCGCATAACGTTCTCCGCACTGGTGAAATGCGGTACGAACCTGCTGAACGGGCGCTTGCCGGAGTAGTTATCCTCATAGAAGTTCTCAAAGATGAAATCCTGCTGTTCTACGCCCTTTGTATCGCCGCCCACATTCGGCCATGAAAGCGTTACGAACTCACAGGGCATGAACTGTTCGCGGTGTTCTGATGCGATATAGTTGAAATAAGTGCTCCATTCGTCATAGCCCTTGCGGATTATATCGGGATAGCGGCGTATCAGCTCCCTGTACCACTGTTTGTTGATTATCTGCGGCTGGTGGGAGGAGTACATAAGCGTGGGATAGCCGTGATGCCTGAGGAATTTCAGAGTGCGCATATGGCAGTAGTCGTAGCTGAACAGCTTGGGCGACATATATTTCCACTTGCTTATATCAGAGAAGTAATATCCGCGGTACTTGCCGTCCTTGTAGAATACCTCCTCAGTAATGGGACGGAGGGGACGGTAGTCGTCATCACACATGATGAACTCATCATCGATAGCCGGCTGTTCCATTGCGAGACATCTCAGGAAGAAGTTGCGTGTGGAGTGGTCCGGCGGCAGGGTATTGCTTCCGAGAAGCTCTCCGTCAGTGATAGTGGTGAGTTTCAGCCTGCCGGAGTATTTCTCATGCATATATCCCGCCATGGGGTCGGGACAGCATACCACCAGCTCGGAGATGAACGGCATGAATTCCTCAATATACGGCAGAGTAGCCAGTATAGGGTCGGGACGCGCCGACAGGAACACCACCTGCTTCACAGGCTTATGGGGGAAATGCTTGCTGTCATCGGTGAGCATGAACTGCTCCATGACAGAAGCCGTATCGCTCCAGCGGGGCGGATGGTAATCCTTCTCTATTTCGCGGCGCTTAGCGCGGTAGAGGTCATGGTCGTCCACATATTTCCGGACAATGCTGATAAGCTGACCGGCGTCATCGGGTGAGAAGTAATCGCAGAATCCTCCGCCTACCTCACGCATGACGGGTATATCTGAACAGGCAATGGGAATGCCCTTTATCAGTGTCTCGATAGTCGGCAGACCGTATCCCTCGGCATAGGAGGGAAATACGACCATGAATGCGCGGCTGTAGAGGAGATCAAGTGTGGCATCGTCCACATCTGAGAGGACGTAAAGTCCCTTGTTATAGTTGGGATTATTTTCGATGCGGCTGATGAGCTCGTCCGTATCCCAGCCTATCTTGCCGACGATAATTACATCCATATCCATATCAGCCAGAGCCTTTTCGTAAGCCTCCACCAGTATTTTCTGGTTCTTGCGCGGCTCAACGGTGCCGACTGTCAGCAGGAAGCGGCGGTCCCTGATGATATTCTCTATCTCAGGATCTATGGAGCCTTCCTCACTGCTGCTTTTACTGCCTGTGGAAAAATCAGCTCCCAGACCTATTTTGCGGATCGGCTTTTCATCGATGCCCAGCTCATTGAACAGCGCTTTCAGGTCATTTCTGACAGCGTCCGTAGTCACGACTATCTCTGAGGCGCAGTTCATATGAGCTACGATGTACTCCATGAAGCGCACGAGGGTCTGTCCCACCATATACTGCGGACAGCGTATGGGGATTATGTCGTGTATCAGCGGGATTATACGTATCTGTCTTGCCTTCAGCCGCGGCAGCAGCCAGCTCCGGTTAGGGAGGGTATGCCATGCGCTGTTAACGTCAAAGAACACCGAACCATGCTCCAGCTCATCGGGAGCTACGCAGGTATCGGTATAGCATTCTGTCTTATCCTCCAGCAGACCGTTGACAGCGTCAAGAAACTTTGCGCAGTCCACGATGCGGAAAGCGTGTCTGTCAGGGAAATAGGCGAGGAGACGCACATCGACACCGTCACGTATAAAGTGAGAGACTATTTCACTGACCACACGTGAGATGCCGGTAAAGGTCTTCAGCTCCGGAATATTGGTGATATCGATGTATATGGGTGTCATGCAGGCGAAGCACCGCCTTTCAGAGCCGCTTTTGCAGCAGGGTCGGCAAATGGGTCGTACATAACGCGGGTACTCCTTTCAGCAGTTATCTCAGAGTCGATAGCTGAGGAAATGAGACATTTTATCCATTCCTCACGGCTCATTCTTTCAGCCTCACGCTCCCAGTGCTCATAGCCTTCCTTATCGGGGAGCATATTGAAGAAGCTGACATAGACAGTTTCAAGTATACTGCGCACAGACATATCCTTATTGAGCAGGGACGCAACGTCCACCAGCTCGGAACATCTGTCAGCACCTGCAATAAGTGCGTCCTTTGTGAATTCCATGGACTTGCCGGCTTCTTTCATATTATTGTCTACTATATCGTACAGGTCCTTGTACGGCTTTGAGCTGTCGTCCGATGACAGCGGAGGGTACTTGTCAAGGAAACGACGGATATAGTCCTGCATCTGTGCCTTGATCTTTTCGTATCTGAAATCCTCAAGGCGTTTTCTCTGGGCTGCGATAATATCAGCCCTGAGCTTCTCGTTAGTTACGGCTTCCTTAATGACCTTTGAAAGGAATACAGGGTCCTTGTCGTCCACGACGATACCTGAACCGCCCATGGTCTCCGGAACTGCACAGGCATCGTATGCGATGACCGGTACATCGAAGGTCATAGCCTCCAGCAGCGGTACACAGAAGCCCTCGTGCTCACTCATGCAGAGGAATACGTGAGCTGTGCTGTATATAGCCAGTATCTCAGCGAAGGAGATGTGGCCCGGGAACACAACGTCCTTGACCCCCAGCTTTTCGATATAAGATATGAGGTCGGGATAGTAGCAGCCGTTCTGGTTGGAGCTTCCTACGAGAATGAGCCTTGCTCTGGGGTCTACGTGCTCCTTGTAGTATGCGAAGGCACGGATAATGTGTTCCTGCTTCTTGTTCGGAGCGATGCGTCCTACGAATAATATATTTGTACAGCCGTCCGACATTTTCTGTACCATTGTCTGGTCGGGAGTCTGCCTGTAGTCGTCAAAGGGCACGATAACCGGGATAACTTCGATGTCGGAAGCCTTGTATCCCATGTCTATCATGTTGCTCTTGTTGAATTCAGAGTCTGCAATGTATGAGGTGAACTTTCCCTTCATGAGTGTGCGCATCTGCTCAAGACCGCGGCGGCAGTCCTCAGAGGCGGTAGGATTGTCGATATTGAAGAACTCATAGGGAGTTATGTTGTGGTATACCATTATCTTGCGGCAGTTAAGACCCACTACCAGTTCATTGACCGGAGAACCGCTGCCCATATGGTAGATGATAATATCGTCCTCGTCCAGCTTCGGCATCTTGTCAAGGGTATAAGCTCCGGGCTCCTTTACCTTTTCGGCAATAGATGAGGCGTATATAGCAGTCTCTATACCCATGTCCTCGATAACGTGCTTTTTTGCGACAACATCGTTGCCGATAGCATCTCCGAAATTGAGAGTTCCGACTATCTGATATATTTTCATCTGCGGTCACCTCCGTTCTCAAGACTGCTGAGCCTTTCGCTGAGCTCATTTATCTGCATGGTAAGCTCGTTTATCATATCGCGCTGACTGCGGAGCTGCTGCTCCATTTCCTTCTCGCGCATGGAGAGGTCAGCACGGGCACTGTTGTCCTTATTCACAAAGCTGCGCATATGCGTAAAGAGACGGGCAACACTGAGGTTCACCTCATTCTGCTCAGCTACCAGCGGCAGGAACAGGAACGCAGCTATCTTGCGTATCACCTTTTTTACAGGGAGTACCAGAGCTGCAACTCCCTTGCGGTAAGATGTGAGCTCCTTGTAATAGCTCACCTGATTGTGGTTAAGGAATGCGGTCATATCGCCCAGAAAGGCACGGGTGTTGAAGTTTGTGTCATCAGCGCCGTACTTTTCGGTCCAGAAGTCCTCGAAGCTGATAATATCGCAGGTCTCACCGGAACGTTTTATCTCCTCCTTTGCAGAAGCAAGAAACTTTTGTATCTCAGGGCTGTTATGGTTCATGATATCCTCCAGAAAAAGTGATTTGAGCGGCAGCACCGCTACCGCATATTCGATTAATTATACCACACATACATTATTATGTCAAGGAATTAAGCGAAGATACGCGCATACGGCTGCTGTAGAACGGTAAGCGGTCTCAGAACTGTTGACAAATACAGTATACCGTGGTATAATCCGACATAATAGCGCAAAGCGGCGCTATGGGTAATAATAATGATATGGGAGAATAGCTATGAAAACAAAAGCAGGAAAGATCGTTAAACTGGCGGCGTTGGCGGTACTCGCCGCAGCAGCCGTGTGCGGCATAGGAGTATACCGCTACGTCAGCAACGTGCCGGAGCTGACAGCCAATAACTGGCTTCAGGACGTTGTGGCTGATAATACACTCAGCTGGAATAATCTGTATCATATAAAGTGCAGCGGCGACTACAGCGTGGAGCTGCGGATACTGGACACAAATATCCCTGATGCGAAAATATCAGAGGATAAGGCGGAGGTTTATGTCGGCAGCAAGGCAGGATATATCCACCTGAGCGCCATAGGTCAGGGAAAGCGGTCTGAGTACGGCAAGGAAACAGATACCTACATCTACACCACGCTGGGAGCTGATGAACAGGCTGATGCAGTGGAAAAGGTAAGGGCTGCCTTTGAATATGCGGACAAAGCTGCCCGCAGAGAGTATTTCGGAGGCGAAGATGCGGAACTGGTATGCAGCGCAGCAACTTTGATGATGTATGGCTGCGCAGACGATCCGTATTTACTCCGCCCGACCTATTATACCGAGTACAAGAAGAAAAACGGTAGTGTCGTATATCTGAAGATAGATATGGAAAATGCGATCAATAAGACCAATCCGGCGCAGATCGAATTCGTCGTGAAAGAGGAGGAGCTGTATGACAATACTTACGGACTTGCGGTGATTTTCAATAATCTGCTCTCCAGCGATGATTTAGCAGAAAATATGGTAATAAGCGACGAATTCCGGTCAAACAGGCTGAGTCCGGACATAGTCATGAAATTCAATCCGGAAAAAGTATCTGATAATAAGCAGCTCACTGATGAAATGAAGAATATCTCGACAAGTTTCCATTTCATCTACTACATCATAAGTATCGATTAAGATATAGTCCGGAAAATGGCGGAAATATTTCCGAAACTATTGACTTTTCCGGCTCAAAGTGGTATCATTAAAAAGTGACGGCTGAGACGGTGGAAGTCTCTCCGCATGAAAAAGAAAAAGGAAAAATATATCAGGAGGTTAAAATGGCATCAAACGAACGCAATCTTAATATAACCCTGAGAAACCAGGAGGACGATAAGGACGAAGTAGTTATTTCCTTTTCTGCCTTTATCAGAAAGCTGAAAAAATATGCGTTTACATGGGTCATTGCAGCAGTGATATTTTTCGTTGCAGCATTCGGCTACGCAGCACTGACTACTCACGTAAAGAAGCCTTCACTCAGAGCTCTCATCGGCTTCTCCTATTCCGGCATAGAAAAGGGTCTTGACCCGAATGGCAGAAAATTCGATATTTATTCAGTCTCAAACCCGAATGTTATCGAAGCTGCACTTACAAATCTGAATATGGATCTGAAGTATGTCGAGAGTATACGTCAGGGCATCAGCTTCTACGGTATTATCCCGAAGGACGCTGCTGACCGTATCACAGTATACGATAGCGTTTACCAGAATGCAAGCAATAACAGTCTCCAGGCTGCTGAGAAGATGCTGGAAACTACATACTACTCAACACAGTTCAATGCATATTTCGACTATAACAATACAGAACTTTCTTCCGCGGAAGCACTTAATGTATTCAATGAGATACTTAATGTTTATCAGCAGTACTTCTATGAGACCTACGGCTACAATGAATCTATCGGAAGCGCTGTAACTGCTATCGACTACAAGGAGTATGACTATCCTGAGGCTCTGGATATTTTCAGAAACAGCCTTTCTTCTCTGAGAAAGTATGTTTCTCATATCAACAGCGAAGATACAACACGTTTCCGCTCAGCTGAAACAGGCTACACCTTCGAGGACCTCATACAGTCCATCAGAACTATCGAAAGTGTCGATCTTGACAGATTATCATCTTACATCACCGTAAACAACGTTACCAAGAACAAGCAGGAGGCTCTTAACTACTGCGAATACAGACTCAAGGCACTTGACCGCCAGAAGACTGAGATCGAGGAAGAGATCAAGGTTTACGACGATTCTATCGCTAAGTATACCAAGGATCAGGTCGTTATCTTCGGCAACAGCGATGTCAATGTGGATACTACTGTAACTCAGGCATCTGCTCAGTATGACAAGATGATCAACCAGAAGAACAATGCCGCTGCTGACCTTGCTGAGACAAAGCATAACATTTCTTACTACGAGGATCGCCGCGACGCTCTGAAAATGAACGTTACTGCCAACGACAAGCAGAAGGAAGAGGTCGAGGCAAAGCTTGATTCACTGAACAGCAAGGTCAATAATCTTGTTGACGTAACTGCAAAGACTGCTGATGACTACTTTGAGAACGTTACCTTCAAGAATGCGTACAATGTACTTGTTCCGGCATCAGATACCGCTTCTGACAAGATCGGAAGAATTATCGAGAACGTAAAGCTCCCGCTGGTAGCACTTGAGGCTCTTGGTCTTATGCTCTTCTTCGGTATCGCTCTTATCGAATCCATCGTTTCTGAAAGCAGAAAGAAGCGCGCACTTGCTTCCGGCGACAGCTCATATGACGACGATGATGATGACGACGATGACGCTGAAGAGGGTTCAGACGATGCTGCTGTAAGCAAGGTCGTTGAGGCTATGATAAAACAGGCATCGGGCGATAATCCGGTAAAGAAGAAGAAAAGAAAATAATCACTGATATAAAAATCAGGTCCTGAGAAAACTCAGGACCTTTTTTCATCTGCGGCTGAATATGCCGCTTATGACCGGTACGGCTGCACTTAGACCTATGGCTGCAAGAAGCTGCTGACCCGTAAGCGGCACAGTACTGAAAACCTCCTGAAGAGGTGGAAATGCTACTGCTGCTGCCAGAGCTGCAAAGGATACGGCGGCAGCTGCGACCAGCTTCATGTTCCCGAATGGTGATATGTGGAACAGCGAATGCTCCTCGGAACGGCACTCAAATACGTGTATCAGCTGTGAGACTACAAGGGTGATGAGTGCAGCAGTACGTCCGGCGGCTACAGTGCCGCCCATGCGCAGTATCACGGAGAACGATGCCAGTGTGCATAGTCCGATGAATATACCGCGGAGCACTATCTTCCACATAAGCCCGCCGGAGAAGAATCCCTCGTCGGAGCGCCGCGGCGGACGGCTCATGATACTGCTTTCGGGCGGCTCCATTCCCAGTGCTACAGCCGGCAGACCGTCCGTGACGAGGTTGACAAGCAACAGCTGCACCGGCAGAAGGATTATCGGCATTCCCATGAGTATGCCCAGAAACATGGTCAGCACTTCTCCGATATTGCAGGACAGCAGATAACGGACGAATTTGCGGATATTGGCGTAAACGCAGCGTCCCTGTTCAACGGCTCCCACCAGAGTTGCCAGATTGTCGTCAAGAAGTATCACATCGGCTGCCTGCTTGGTCACATCGGTACCCGTAACGCCCATAGCTACGCCTACATCGGCTTCCTTGACCGCAGGTGCATCGTTTACTCCATCGCCGGTCATGGTGACTATCTCTCCACGACGCCGGAAGCTGCGGACTATCCGGAGCTTATGCGCAGGCTCAACACGGGCGAAAACGGTGTATTTATGTATGCAGCTGTCAAGCTGCTGGTCGGTGAGCTTGTCGAGCTCCGCACCTGTCATGACCAGTCCTCCGCGCAGCAGTCCCGCTTTTCGGGCAACAGCAGCCGCAGTATTGCGGTGGTCGCCGGTTATCATCACGGTGCGGACTGAAGCCGCTGCACACCGACGTATTGCAGTTTTTGCCTCCTCGCGTGGAGGGTCGGTCATGCCTGCAAGTCCAAGAAATACCAGATTGCCGCGATGGGGGTCGAAGGTGTCCGACACGCAGTAAGCAAGGGCAAGTACGCGGAGAGCACGGTCAGCCATATCAGCGGACAGCCCCTCCAGTCTGCGCAGAAGATTCGGCGTAACAGGCTGAACATCGCCTTTTTCGGTCATATACATACTGCACCGCGGAAGTATCACCTCCGCTGCGCCTTTGAGGTAAATGTGCTTTTCCGAGCCTGCGGTACAGTGTACCGCCATGAATCGGTACTCGCTGTCGAAAGGCAGCTCCCTGAGCTTATGGTACCTTCCGGACAGCTCATCAGCGGTAATTCCGGACTTCGCCGCAGCTATCAGCAGCGCTGCCTCAGTAGGGTCGCCGGTCACGGTCCAGTCGCCGCTTCCGGAGAGTGTGCCGCGATTCCTGCTGCGGACTGCCTTCGCGGAGCTGATAGATGCAGTCGAACAGAGTACTCCGCACCGCATAGCCGAACTCAGACAGCGCTGCGATGCCGGATTCACGGCAGTACCGTCAGAAAGTGCAACTCCGCCGGCAATGCGGTAGCCCTGACCGGAGAAGGAGTAGGCGGAATCTGCGGTATGCAGCTCAGTTACGGTCATTTTGTTCTCAGTGATAGTGCCGGTCTTGTCGGAGCATATCACGGAGGTACAGCCGAGGGTCTCGACGCTGTGGAGCTTGTTGACAAGCGCCTTCTGCTTCATCATACGGCTGACTGCAAGTGCAAGGGCAATAGTCACAGTTGCCGGAAGTCCCTCTGGAATTGCAGCAATGGCTATGGTGATTCCGGTCATGAGCATATCGAACACATTCTCGCCGCGGAGCACACCTGCTCCGAACACCGCCGCACATACGATGAGGCATATCACTGCAACTGCCCTGCCAAGCTCTCCGAGGCGCTTTTGCAGGGGAGTCTGCTCCTTGTCGATGTCGGTGAGCATAGCGGAGATCTTACCCATCTGAGTGGAAAGACCGGTCGCAATGACCTGACAGCGGCAGCTGCCGCGGACGGCTGAGGTTCCGCAGTAGGCTATACACGGGCGGTTGAGGGAATTGTCGGTATCCGTGGGAGATCCGGCTTTTTTGGCAACAGCTTCGGATTCACCGGTGAGAATGGACTCATCAGCGAAGAATCCGGCAGCAGAAAGGATCACGCAGTCCGCAGGGATCCGGTCGCCGGCTTCAAGCTCCACTACATCGCCCGTAACAAGGGCAGCTGCCTCAATTTCGCGGAGTTTCCCGTCGCGCCAGCATTTTGCAGTCGGAGCTGTCATGGAGCGAAGTGCTTCGAGGGTGTGTTCTGTGCGGAACTCCTGAATGAATCCGAGCACCGCATTGAGCAGAACGATCAGAATTATCGTGACCGCGTCCGTGATCTCACCGAGGAGTACGGAAACGGCTGTAGCAGCAAGCAGTATCATGACCATAACGTCCTTGAACTGACCTGCAAAAATACGCACCGCACTGGTTTTTCCGGATTCACTGAGGACATTTGCTCCCTCAGTTTTCAGGCGTGCGGCGGCTTCTTTTTCTGTAAGTCCCATATCATAGCCTGCCTTTCAAGTTATCTAAGAAAAGATTATGCACGGCAGGACAGGAATATGCGGCAAAAAAAAGCCCGTCTTTAGACGGGCTCTTTGGGGCTTGTCACATTGCGTGACCCTTCTGGTGGATAACGTCCACAACTCCGCTTACGAGTCTGCGGCAGATCTCCTCATCAGGAGCCTCCACCATAACGCGGATCAGCGGCTCAGTACCGCTCTCACGTACCAGTATACGTCCTGTATCGCCAAGCTTATCAGCAGCGGCAGATACAGCTGCCTGCACATCGGGATCGTTCTGTGCAGCCTTCTTGTCCTTGACTCTGACGTTTTCCAGTACCTGCGGGTACACCTTGAGTGGAGCTGCAAGCTCACTGAGCTTCTTCTTGCGGGACATGATGACCTGCATTATCTTGAGGCTGGTGAGTATTCCATCACCGGTCGAAGCGTACTTGGAGAAGATTATGTGACCGGACTGCTCTCCGCCGAGAATGCAGTCGTTCTCCTTCATGTACTCATACACGTACTTATCGCCCACAGCGGTCTTTGCATAGCCGATACCCAGTTCATCGAAAGCGCGGAAAAGTCCGAAGTTAGACATAACTGTAGCTACAACGGTATTGTTGTTGAGCTTCTCGCGCTCCTTGAGGTAGCGTCCGTATATGTAGAGTATATGGTCACCGGTAACGATACCGCCCTTTTCGTCCACACAGAGACAGCGGTCAGCGTCACCGTCATAAGCGAATCCGGCATCAAGTCCGTTCTCCACAACGTACTTCTGAAGCACTTCGATATGTGTTGAACCGGCATTGTTATTGATATTAGTACCGTCAGGCTGTGCATTGATAACATGAGTCTCAGCGCCGAGAGCATCGAACACGGACTTGGCAATATTCCACGAAGCACCGTTAGCGCAGTCGAGACCTATCTTCATGCCGCGGAATGAGTATACTCCGAGGGAAATAAGATAGCCGATGTAGCGGTTTCTTCCGGAAACGTAATCCACAGTTCTGCCTATCTTGTCACCTGTAGCGTATGGAAGCTCCTTCCACTCCTTGCCGAAAGCGTTAAGCTCGCCATCGAGGTATGCTTCAACGAGTTCGATAACATCGTCATCCATTTTTTCGCCGCAGTTATTGATGAGCTTTATGCCGTTATCGCAGTAGGGATTATGGCTTGCGGAGATCATGATACCGCAGTCGAAATTATCGATACGTGAAACGTAAGCGACAGATGGGGTAGTTGTAACGTGGAGGAGGTAAGCGTCTGCACCGGAAGCGGTGAGACCTCCAACCAGTGAATACTCAAACATATAGCTTGAAAGGCGCGTATCCTTGCCTATAACGATACGCGGAGCTGAATTATCGCCATTTTGTTTTTTAAGTTCGCCGTAGTACCAGCCGAGGAATCTGCCTACTCTGAAAGCGTGATCGGCGGTAAGGTTCTCGTTAGCAGTACCTCTGAATCCGTCGGTGCCAAAATACTTGCCCATATTTATCTCCTTTAGTATATAAAAATATTGATACATGAGGTTTAGGTATACCAGCAGCGGAGTCATTATCCGGCTGCTAATATGTAATTATAGCATAAATTTGAATAAACGTCAATCATAATTGTAGATTTCGCTGTAAATTAGTGGAAAAATTGTAGCAAATCACAAATTATCATGAAAAACTATGCCGATGGTCAGCAGGTGACGAAATGAAAAACAGGGAGGACATTCGCCCTCCCGGAAGTTACCTATCTGATCTCAAACGAGTAGTCATTCTTCAGTGGGATAGTTTCCGCACGGATATTCTCTATCCTTACAAATGTTCCCTTTTCCACGGTCATTATCATCTGGTCTATCGCAGCCTCCGTACCCTCTGCCTCCATCTCCACAGAACCGTCCCACAGATTGCGTACCCAACCGGTCACACCGCAATTCCTTGCGGCATAGTAAGCGCGGTAGCGGAAACCGACACCCTGTACCGCGCCGTAAAACAGGATATGTCTGCGAATCTTATCCATAATACCTCCCGGACAAACAAAAGCGGACCCATAAGGTCCGCAGGATCAACGAGCTGAATTATCTCTGCTCACAAATAAGTTTAATAGCAGTTCTCTCATCGCCGTCTATCTGTATGTTTGCGAATGCCGGGATACAGATAAGGTCGATGCCGATGGGTGCAAGATAACCTCTTGCAATTGCTATAGCCTTTATAGCCTGATTTGCAGCACCAGCGCCTACTGCCTGGACTTCAACGGCTTTCTGTTCTCTGATAACACCGGCAATAGCTCCGGCTACAGAATTTGGTGTTGAATGTGATGATACTTTTAAGATCTCCATAACTTAACCCTCCTATGAGTAGATTATTTGTTGTAATTATAGCATAAACCTTGGCTATAGTACAATTATATTATACATTATTGCATATAAAAATTCAAGAGTGTCAAAGCAATTTTGTGTACTATCTCATAATTATTCTCTCTATTTTGTGCGATTTGCCGTTTTTTTCATCAAATTGCACACAAACGCCGCATAAAAAACAGCTTCCTGTTGCTTCTTTGAACTTTACAGGAGTATGGAACCGGAACCGCTCTATCACGGCTTCTTTTTCTACCCCAAGACATGACATTTCAGGACCCGTCATGCCTGCATCTGTGATGTATGCGGTGTGACCCCCGAGTATTGCTTCATCGGCAGTCTGTACGTGGGTATGGGTACCAAGAACTCCGCTGACTCGTCCTGTCAGGTAGTGCCCCATAGCCTTCTTTTCGGAAGTAGCTTCCGCGTGGAGATCGACGAATATATTTGGTGTGGGAATATCCTTCAGCAATTCGTCGATGACGGTGAATGGGTTATCAAGAGTGTCCATGAACGCTGTTCCCATCAGATTGACCACAGCCACAGAGTAAGCGCCCATATCCATGACACAGACACCCTTTCCCGGTGCTCCGCCTTCGGGATAGTTGGCCGGACGGAGGATATAGTCCTCTCTGAACAACTCAGCTCCTTCCCTCCTGCGGAAGGCGTGGTTTCCGGTGGTGATGATGTCGGCTCCGGCACGTATCAGCGCATCGGCTGAGACGGGCGTGATGCCGTTGCCCTGGGCGGAATTTTCACCATTGACAACAGTAATATCAACATCATACTTTTTCTTGATAGCGCCAAGCTTTGATGTGAGGAAATCACAACCTGACGAACCTACTACATCGCCTATAAACAGTAAGTTTTTCAATGTAATTCTCCGTTCTGAGATAAATGCCTCTTACAGTCTGCACACAGTTAGTATATGCAATTCAAGTAATTAATTATAACATCCTTTAAACAATTTTGTCAAGGTCTTGTAGGGCTCACAATAGCCCGAAACGACGGAAATGTGAATATTTTGTAAATAGTTCCAAATCCGGAGCAAAAAATGCACCTCCGTCCATGCAACTTTTCAGTTCCGGCTGAGATGTTCCTTTCCCCTTGACATCACGGGATTTATGGTTTATAATATACTATAGTAATAATTAGCTATAGGCTAAGCAGGTAGAGTAGCTGTTCTGCGGTCTTTCAGAGAGTATCGGTATGGTGTGACGGTACAGACCGGAATATGTGAAGTGCGCCTGTGTGCTCCGGTGAGGAAGCGGTCATTCCGTGCGTATTCTCCGGCGTTCCCCGCGTTAAGGGCAAGAGTAACAAATCGGAGTGGGACCGCGTATCTACGCCTCCGGGGAACTTTCCCCGGGGGCTTTTCTGTTCGCCTCGCCCCATTCATCATAAAGGAGACTGTGCTATGCAGCTGTATAATTCACTTTCACACAAAAAAGAAGAGTTCGTTCCCCGTGAGCCGGGCAAGGTAAGTATGTATACCTGCGGCCCGACCGTTTACCACTACGCTCATATCGGCAACCTCAGAAGCTACATCATGGAGGACGTTCTGGAGAAATACCTCCGCTTCACCGGACTGGACGTAAAGCGCGTTATGAACATCACTGACGTCGGTCACCTCACCAGCGACGGCGATACCGGCGATGACAAGATGCTCAAGGGCGCTAAGCGCGAGCATAAGACCGTCATGGAGATAGCTAAGTTTTATACCGATGCCTTCTTCGATGACTGCAAAAAGCTCAATATCAAAACTCCTGACGTAGTTGTTCCGGCTACCACATATATAGATGAGTTCATCCGCGTTATCTCCTCACTTATGGATAAAGGCTACGCTTACGAGGCAGGCGGTAATATCTACTTCGATACCTCAAAGCTGGATAAGTACTACGTGTTCAACGATTTCAAGGAGGAGGACCTTGCCGTAGGTGTCCGCGAGGGCGTTGAGGAGGACGGAAATAAGCGCAATAAAGCAGATTTCGTTCTCTGGTTCACAAAGAGCAAGTTCGATGACCAGGAGCTGAAATGGGAGAGCCCATGGGGTGTCGGCTACCCCGGCTGGCATATCGAGTGCTCATGCATCAGCATGAAGAATCTGGGCGAATACCTTGATATTCACTGCGGCGGAATCGATAACGCTTTCCCTCACCACACCAATGAGATAGCACAGTCCGAAGCATATCTGGGTCATAAGTGGTGCAACTACTGGTTCCATGTTCTGCACCTCAACACAAACAGCGGCAAGATGAGCAAATCCAGCGGTGAGTTCCTGACTGTATCCCTGCTGGAGGAAAAAGGCTATCTGCCGGTAGTTTACCGCTTCTTCTGCTTACAGTCCCACTACCGCAAGTCACTGGTATTCACATGGGAAAATCTGGATAATGCAAAGACTACCTACGAAAAGCTCATTGCAAAAATAGCTCCGCTGACTGCTGACAAGTCCGGCGAAATCGATAAGTCTGAATATGACAGGCTCATGGGCAGCTTCAATGACGCTATGGGCAACGATATAAATACCGCTATGGCTGTTACAGTGGTGTATGATGTGCTGAAATCCTCTGCAAATGCTGCTACAAAGCTGGCTCTGCTGGGAGAGTTCGACAAGGTGCTTGGACTCGACCTCATCGCAAACGCTGAAAAGGCAGCTGCAGATACCGGCAGCAATTCTGCCGATATTCCTGCTGAGGTCATGGAGCTCGTTGAACAGCGCAAGGCTGCACGCAAGGACAAGAACTTCGCCCTCGCTGATGAACTCCGCGACAAAATAGCCGCACTTGGCTATGAGGTCAAGGAGACAAGACAGGGTACTGAAATAAACAAAATATAAGAACCTGTCCCCATAGGGTGAATGTACGGATTTTCAGGCATAATTTTGTCGGTGACAAGGCAAAAATCCGCCGACGGGCTGTCGCCCGTCAAGGATTTTTAACACAGTCACCGACCAAATTTGACGAAAATAAGTAGTGCCCCAAATCTTAGATTTGGCTGGCAATACTATATGCCTTGTGCTGACGTGCATGAATCCCTATGTGGACAGGTTCTTACTGAAGCACCTTTATAAGCGTCTCCTGTCCGTCATCAATTCCAACTATAATTCAAACATTTACCGAAATTTATCAGAAAGCAATATCTTTATACCCGACCTCTGTTACTTCACCATCTTCGATTAACACAGCAACGCCGTTATCTTCCGTGTCCTCTCCGCCCCAGTCACGGTTGAATAAAACATATAAAGGATTTTTACCATATGATTCCATAACATATTCTGACCCAATGACGATCGAATCCAGATGTATCTTCTTCAACAGTTCCTTTTCCGTATCAATATCCGGCCACCACGTCTCAAATTCTGCTTCATCTTCGGGACCGTAGGCTCCCTTTTCTTCTTCGTTATAATACTCAAGTATTGCTGACGCTATCTTATGCTGCATTTCATCCCAGCCTTTCAATAACGCTTCAAATGCATCACGCTGAAACTGTGAGATATCTTCACCGTCATCGCAGCCGATCAGAACTTCCACCGTCTGCTCAGTTCCTCCAAGGGTAAGAGTTGTATGACCAGTATACCCTGTATCTTCGTCATATTCGATCTCTCCAAATACTTCATCTATCATTTTTATTTCCTCCGAATATAAATTTTCTTTGTTAAGGTTGATC
>CADBNS010000005.1 GCA_902796065.1 Ruminococcus flavefaciens | reverse complement strand
GCGTCATGGGCGTTACGCCCAGTGAGTTCCGTAAGAATAAGGATATTTCCATCGAAAGTCTGCGGCTGGAACGCAGAAATATGTTTTGATGACGGTCTGCGGACCGTCCTTTTTTGTTTTATTATGAAAAATCGTTATAAAGTGTGAATCAGTGTGAATTATTACGATAAATTACAAAAAATATAAGAAAACGCCTAAAATCATCTTGTGCGCGCATTTGAAGTTCATATGAACTTATGCTATAATCATATCATCACGTGAGAGGAGCTAATGAACAATGAATAAATACATTCCCGGTACTACTATTAAATTCACCGAACAGGCAAGAGCTTCCGCTTTTTCCGTTATCTCCCCTGTTCTGGAAGCAACCGGCGGTCTTACGCTTTCTCAGCTCTCTAAACTTACCGGTCTGGAAGGCTCTACTATCCAGAACTGGATCAAACGAGGCTGGGTCTCCGCTACCAAGGGTAAAAAGTACTCGGAAAAACAGGTCCTCAGGATCTTGCTTATCAATATGCTCCGCGGTACCATGAAGCTCGAAAGCATCGCCAATGTTATGACCTATATCAACGGCGATGTGGAAGATACTTCAGACGACATAATCGATGACATTAAACTATACAACATACTCTGCCGGATCATCTTCAGCGCAGAAGACGCCGGCGCTTTCGAGCCCGATAAGGTAAGGGGTCTGATCGATAAGGAGATCGATGCCTGCGAAAATATGCTAAGCAGCGATGCGGATAAGCTCCGTAAGGCTATGTTCGTCGCTGTTATGGCTTACCGCAGCGCTTTCCTTAAATCAGAAATGGAAAAGGTACTGGACGTCATCATCAGCGAAATGTGACTCCATACATTGAACTATCATGAAATCAGCCGGTCCTTGGGGAAGGAACCGGATCTCTCACTGGTCCCGTGACCAGAACTACGGATCAATTTTATTGTAAAGGATGATTATTATGAAACCGACTGTCAATGAAACTATGTTCAACTACGATGCGGAAGAAAGCTCAGTTATGCTCATACCTATTGGTCTTACCATCGGTATGCTGATCGGTCTTGTCTGCGGAGAACTTATCTTTACAAGCATGGCAGCCGGTATGCTCATCGGTACTGTTATCGGTACCGTGACAGGCTGCGTTTCAGCCTTCAGAAGACTCAGAACTGAAAAGCACTGAGCCGTTTAGCAGCGATCAGGGGTGATCGTCTGCCGGATATCTGGATTAGAATGGGAATGAATCGTTTTTGGCTGAGAGGGGTCTCAGCCGCTTTAAAGGAGAATTATTATGGCAGTTAAATTTGATGAGATCAGAACCGGCGGCGCTGTTCCTAAAAAGTCCTTCAAGGGCGGTAAGTTCATCGTTGCAGGCGTTATCGCAGTAATACTCGCAGCAAGCTCTTTTACTATCGTACCTGCCGGTCATACCGGTGTTGTACTCACGCTGGGCAAGGTCGGTCAGACTTCCTTCGGTGAAGGCTTCCACCTCAAAATGCCCTTCATCCAGTCCGTGGAATCTATGTCCAATAAGATCCAGGTTTATGAGACTCCGGCTTCTGCCGTCTCCAAGGACCTCCAGACCGTAAGCAGTACCATCGCGGTTAACTACAGACTGCTCTCCGACAAAACTCCCGATATGTACAAGAATGTCGGTGTCGATTATCAGGCTGTACTCGTTTCTCCTGCTGTTCAGGAGTGCATGAAGTCCGCTACTGCTAAGTATACCGCGGAACAGCTCATTACCGAACGCGCCGGCGTTGGCGATGAGGTAAAGGCTGCTCTCGATGCTAAGCTCAATGCTTACGGTATCTTCATCGAAAAGTTCAATATCGTGAACTTCGACTTCTCTGCGGAGTTCAATAACGCTATCGAGGCTAAACAGGTGGCTGAACAGAATCTTCTCAAGACCCAGACCGAACAGCAGCAGGCTATCGTCGTTGCTGAGGCTGAGGCTAAACAGAAGGTCATCGCTGCCGACGCTGAGGCTGAGGCTATCCTAAAACAGGCTCAGGCTCAGGCTGATGCTAACAAGCTCCTGGAACAGTCTCTTTCCGGTAAGGTCATCGCTTACGAACAGATCCAGAAGTGGAACGGTGTTCTTCCCAAAGTTTCGGGAAGCGATAACGGTCTGCTCATCGATGTCCAGCTCGACGACCTCTCCTCTCCGGCTCAGCAGCCAGCAGCTTCCGCTGAAGCTGATTGATATATTCTTTTCTTGTCTGGCATGATTTGGGATAAGGGAATCATGATTCGGGGATCGCAGGAAGGGGTTCCTGCATAATTCGCGGATAGGGGTATCCGCATTTCAGGTTTCCGGTGCGTATGGGGGTACGCACCGGTCCTGTGGGGTTTCTTACACTACCATTACTCTGCACGATGTGCAGGCAAAGAGGTGAATTTTTATGTTCTTTCCGCCAATTCCGCTTATAAGACGCAGACACCTGATCAAAAAACTCAGTGCTGCAAACGCTTTCAGCGCTGATTCCGCTGTTACTTTCCAGGAGGCAGGTGTGCTCTTCCCCGATGGCTTCAACGTCATCACTAAGGTCCTGCTGAGACGCGGAGTTATCGTTTCTTGCCTCGACGGAAGATACTACCTCGGAAAACACTGATCTTACACCTCTTCATGATATACGCTTTATTGGGATGAAAATTGTCAAAGCGCCGCAGAGCAGATGCTCTGCGGCGCTTCTTGTCTATACCGTGTATCCCTTGCTGCGGAACATATCTATCACATCGCCCAGTATCTCCGCATTCGTCGATGATACCGAGTGGAGAAGCAGTATCTCTCCGCCGTGCGCCGATTCTGTCAGCTTCTTCATTCCCTCCGCCGGGAGCGGCTGACTGTCTGTGTTCCAGTCTACATATGCGAAGCTCCAGAATACCGTCTTGTATCCGCATTCCTTTACGGTCTCAAGTGCGCGTTCGGAGTACTCTCCGCATGGCGGCCGGAAGTACTGCATCTCATAGCCGTAGTTGTTAAGCACATATTCGTGCAGGGACATTATCTCCTCCCGCGCCTGCGACTCGGAAAGCGAAGGCAGACTGGCATGAGTCATGCCGTGGTTGCCAAGAATGTGCCCCTCCTTTATCATGCGCTTCACCAGCGCCTCCTCCTTGCGGGCATAGTCGCCCGTCAGAAAGAATATCGCTTTTACGTTCTTCTCCTTCAGCGTGTCCAGTATATCATCGGTATATCCGTTCTCATAGCCCTGATCAAATGTCAGTATCACCCTGTTCTCGTCGTCCGACAGGGCGAAGGCATCAAGGTCGCCGTATCGGTCACAGAACTCCAGCGCTCCGGTGGGACGGTTCATGCTGTCAACTGCTGTTCCTTGTCCGTATCCCTTCTTTGTGGCGTCTGCCGCGTATACTGCGCTGCACGGCACCATCGACGCTGTGAGCAATGCTATCGGAACTGTCTTTTTCATCTGTTTTTTCCTTTTCGTGTCTTGCGGATCTCTCCGCACTGTTATTATTACTCATTACGTCTCTTTTATTCCTCTTCCATTATTTTCATTTTATCCACTATTTCTGCAAATAATCAGTTGATAATATTTGTGCATACTGCTAAACTATAATCAGCATACGTTATAGGATACACCGCACAGAACTTGTGCCGAAGATGCGCTGACAGATTCAGTACAAAACTGTAAGGTGATGTTGTGCGGTGTTGCCTTTATGCTTTAGGAGGAATAATCATGAATGTAAAAAGAATCTTTGCCTGCTCAGCTGCCCTGCTAATGGCTGTTTCCGCTAATGCGGTACGGCTTCCGGTCAGCGTTTCAGCAGCAGACGCCGTGTCGGTGCATAACCCGGTCATCTGGGCCGATGTTCCCGATAATGACGTCATCCGCGTGGGTGATACCTATTATATGGTCAGCACCACTATGTTTTTCAGTCCCGGCGCTCCCATCATGAAGTCCAAAGACCTTATGTCGTGGGAAATGTGCAGCTATGTCTACGATACCTACGCTGACGGAGATGTCCAGAACCTCCGCGGCGGCAAACACGACTACGCCCACGGTCAATGGGCGGCAAGTCTGCGCTACCATGACGGTATGTTCTACGTCTTCTTCGGCAGCTACGGCAGCGGCAAGTCCTACATCTATAAAACCGACGACATTGAACATGGCTCATGGACACGCAGCGAGATCAGCGGTATGTACCACGACGCTTCTATCCTATTCGATGACGACGGCAGAAATTACCTCGTCTACGGCGGCGGCGGTGAGATCAAGATCAAGGAACTCAACGCAGAAATGACCGGATTCAAATGGGGCGGTACCGATAAGACCCTGTTCAAGACCGGTCTGACCGGTCTCGCCGGTGAGGGCTCCCATGTCCAGAAGATCGGCGATTATTACTACGTTTTCGTCATCGCATGGCCTAATGGCAGCGGACGTATCGAGCTGTGCTACCGCAGTAAGGATCTCCTCGGCAATTACGAGGGCAAGACTGTCCTCAACTCAGGTCTCGGTACCTACGGCAGCGGCGTCGCTCAGGGCGGTATCGTCGATACCCCTGACGGCAAATGGTACGGTATGCTCTTCCAGGATCACGGCTCCGTCGGTCGTATCCCTGTGCTCGTTCCCGTAACATGGCAGGATAACTGGCCGATCATGGGCGTTAACGGCAAGGCTCCCGTTACCCTCGATGCCGGAAGCTCATATACCGGCTCTGCTCTGGCTAAGGACGACGATTTCAGCTACTCCGACAATAAACTACAGCTGGAATGGCAGTGGAACCATAACCCAGATAATAAATCGTGGTCTGTCACCGAACGCGACGGCTGGCTGAGACTGAAAAATAACAACATCGCCACAAATCTCCTCAATGCCCGTAATACCCTGACTATGCGCACTGAGGGTCCCGCTTGCAGCAGCGTCATAAAGCTGGACACCAAAGGCATGAAAGCCGGTGACTACGCCGGTCTCTCCGCTTTTCAGTTCAACTACGGCAACGTCGGCGTGTATGTCTCCGGCAATGGCGAGAAAAAGATCTATATGGCTAATAACGGCGGTTACTCCGGTAATTCCGCTATCACCGACAGCCGCGATAATATCGTCGAGGAAACTCCGCTGAATGGCGATGAAGTATACCTCCGCCTGGAATTCAAATTCAATAACGTTGATTCCGGCTTCAATGTTTCTAATAATATCGACCGCGTGAACTTCTTCTATTCCTACGATGGCTCCAACTGGACCAAAATCGGCAAGGAACTGGGTATGACCTACGACCTCAAAATGTTCACCGGCTACCGCAGCGCTATCTACAGCTACCCTACCAGATCCACCGGCGGCTATGCGGATATTGATTTCTTCGACTACGAACGCGATGAATGGAATACCCCTGTATCTGTCGGTCCCGACGATGAGGGCTACTTCTTCCGCAGCGACTTCGAGAAGGACCGCGGTATCTGGTCCGGACGAGGCAGCGCTAAGGTCGCTGTCTCCTCCGATGCTTCTTTCGCCGGTAAGTCCTCTCTGTTCGTCTCCGGCCGCGAAGCCGCATGGAACGGAACTTCTGCCGCTCTCAGCGCCGCTTTCGCTCCCGGTGAGTCCTACTCATTCAGCGCAGATGTCATGTTCCCTGAGGGTACTCTCTCCGATACCTTCTTCATGAAGCTGCAATATGTGGACTCCGATGATACAACCCACTACGACACCGTGGCGGAGGGTACCGCTCTCCGCGGGAACTGGATACAGCTGGAAAATACCGACTTCCGTATCCCCGATGACGCTTCCGATATTTTCCTTTACCTCGAAACCCAAAACAGTACCAACTCTTTCTATGCCGATAATATCACCGCTGCACTCCCGGGTATACATACCAGCGGCGCTGATGCGGGTGTCTCCGTTATCCCCGGCGACCTCACAGGCGACAGTATCGTTAACGCTTTCGATGCTGTACGCGGCAGGATCGGACTGTCCTCCGGCATAGACGATCCCGCTGAGCTCGCTGCGGCTGATGTCAACCGCGACGGTGAGTTCACTATCGCTGATCTGATACAGCTCGAACACTTCCTGCTTTCCGGAAGATTTGCGGATACAGACGATACCGATACTTAATTATATATCCCCTTTCCAAACCGCCTGAATGCTCTTTGCTGCGCATTCAGGCGGTTTTATTTCAAATATGTTATAGTAAGCAAACTACACAGAAAACATGTTGCGTTGAGCTAACAAAGATATTGTTTGCACAAATTTGTCCCGATTTACATCAAAGTAATTGACTTCTCGTCATTGTTCGTATATAATTTATATTGGTTAGAAATCACTAACTGTATTGTAAGTACATACCATTTTATAAGGAGGGTATTATGATGCCGTTATCTTTTGCTAATATAGGTGAGGATCTCACCATTACTCGTATCGGCGGTACTCCTGAGGTGAAAAAACACCTCGAGAATCTCGGCTTCGTTGCCGGTGGAAAAGTACGCATCGTCAATACAGTCGACGGTAACCTCATCGTTAACGTCAAAGAAGCCAGAGTGGCTATCAGCCGCGAAATGGCCCAGAAAATTATGGTCTGAGGAGGTATTTGCATGAATCTCAAGGAAACTAAGATCGGTTCTACAGTTACTGTTGTCAAGCTCAACGGTGAAGGTGCCGTTAAACGCCGCATCATGGATATGGGTATCACTAAGGGCGTTAAGGTCACCGTGAGGAAAGTTGCTCCGCTGGGCGACCCGATCGAGGTCACTGTAAGAGGCTATGAACTATCTCTGCGTAAGGCAGATGCAGAAAATATTGAGGTGAAGTGACTGCATTTCCGTGGCTTTCCACGGTTTTCGAGGCAGTCGGACTATTTTTGAAAGTGAGGAATTCTAATGAGTACGAGGATCGCTCTCGCAGGTAACCCTAACTGCGGTAAGACCACACTGTTCAACGCCCTCACCGGTTCAAACCAGTTCGTAGGTAACTGGCCCGGCGTTACAGTTGAGAAAAAAGAGGGTAAACTTAAAAAACATGACGGAGTTATTATCACTGACCTTCCGGGTATCTACTCCCTGTCTCCTTATACACTGGAGGAGGTCGTCGCAAGAAACTACCTCATCGGTGAGGCTCCGGATGCTATTCTCAACATCATCGACGGAACTAACCTTGAAAGAAATCTGTATCTTACTACCCAGCTCACTGAGCTCGGTATCCCTATGGTCATCGCCATCAATATGATAGACGTCGTTAAAAAGAACGGCGATAAGATCAATATCGATGCCCTCTCTAAGGCTCTGGGCTGTAAGATAGTTGAAATATCCGCTCTCAAAGGCGACGGTATCGAAGCTGCTGCTGAGGCTGCTATCGATGCGGCTAACAACAGCAAGACCATTCCTATGCATACTTTCTCCGGTCCGGTCGAGCATACTATCGCTCACATCGAAGAAGCTGCTGTACAAGATAAGCCCGCGGAACAGCAGAGATGGTTCGCTGTTAAGCTCTTCGAGCGCGACGAGAAAGTCATGGAGCAGCTCAGCCTCTCCGATGACATCAAAAAACATATCGAAGAAGATATTGCTGCGGTCGAAAAGGAAATGGACGACGACGCTGAGTCCATTATCACCAATGAGCGCTATGAGTACATAAGCAAGATAATCAAGGGCTGCTATAAGAAGAAAAATGCCGGTCAGCTCTCGACTTCCGATAAGATCGATAAGGTTGTTACCAACCGCTGGCTGGGTCTCCCTATCTTCGCTATCATCATGATAATCGTCTACTACATCTCCGTTACGACTATCGGTACATGGGTCACCGACTGGACTAACGACGGTCTCTTCGG
>CADBNS010000004.1 GCA_902796065.1 Ruminococcus flavefaciens | reverse complement strand
TGCGAAAGCATTCCTGCGTTTTCCTTCCTTGATATATTTCCTTTCTGACTTCGCCTTTCTGGCAAAGTTTAATTGGGGGAGCAATACCCTTAACCGGAGCTCTTATTATATCAGTCTATATAGAATACTCTGCCTTCCTTGCGGGGAATAACAGGCGGATTCTCACCGTCAGTCCAGCCAAGAGCAACGTGTCCGACGCCGATGAACTCACCGTCCAGACCAACAGCTTTCAGCAGCTCAGCACCGAACGAAGACTCCATCTCCTCCTTGGCGCGGTGAATCCAGATACTTCCCAGACCCAGCTCATGAGCTTTCAGCAGCATATTTCCAATAGTCAGTGAGCCGTCATACACAGCAGTAGGCACTTCCTTGTCAGCAATGACCAGAAGTATCACGGGAGCGCCGTAGAACGGGTCAAAGCCTTCCTGCCAGCCGCCAATCCTGCGATTTTCGTCAGCGATACGGTCGCGCATCTCCTTGTTGGTAACAGCGATGATGCGTGAAGCCTGCTTTCCGTGACCGGAGGCAGCATACTCACCAGCCTCAATAACGGCATCGATAAGCTCACGGGGAACCTCATCAGGCTTGAATTTGCGAATACTGCGTCTTTCTTTCATAAGTTTTGTAAGTTCGCTCATAATAGAATTCCTTTCTGCTATTGCAGCGAAGAATCACGATCCTGCATCTGTGACGCTCCGCCTCATGGACATTTTATGTAACAATAATTATACTACAGAAATGATAGATTGTCAATAAAATAATATAACTGTACCAACAGTTATTATGTTAATTTACTAAAATATTCTAATACCGGACAGCTTTATGGAAAAATATTCACATTTAATTCATTATTATTTGTTCATAACGTGTTATAATATATATTACAGTCGATCAGACCGTATATTACTTAAAGGAGCAATCACAATGAGCAGAAAAAATCTTGGAGCTAAACCATATCTCTTTCCACAGCCGGTAATGATAATCGCCACCTATGACGCCGACGGCAAGCCAAACGCAATGAATGCCGCATGGGGCGGTATCGTAGGAAGCGATGAGATAATCTTTGACCTTGGCAGCCATAAGACTACCGACAATATCAGGCTGAAAAAGGCATTCACTATCAGTATCGCCGATGCTGCGCACGTTATTCCCTGCGACTATGTAGGTATCGTTTCCGGAAACAAGGTACCGGATAAATTCGACAGAACAGGCTTCACAGTGACAAAAAGCGAATTCGTGGATGCTCCCGTTATAAATGAGCTGCCCGTAGCACTGGAATGCGACCTGCTGGACGTTATCGACGGAAGCAAGTTCATCGGCAAGATAAAGAACGTAAGCGTTGATGAGTCAGTACTTGGCTCCAACGGAGATGTTTCACTGGAGAAATTCTTCCCCATCATCTTCGATACCGCAGGCCATGGCTACTACAAGCTGGGCGAAAAGGTCGGACAGGCTTGGGAGTCCGGCAATGCGCTGAAGTGATCGCGTAAGGGGAAAACAACGTACCATATTAACGGTACTCGTATAGAAGTATTATGCCATAGTATTTCAGATAGAGAGTCAGAGATACTATGGCATTTTATTGACATTCTCTTTGTCATGGGAGCGAAATATGAATAACAATAAACTAAAGGTACTGGACCGGGATATGATGAAGTATCTTGCGATCGGTCTGATGTTCGTCGGGCATCTGATCTCATGGCTTACTCTGCTTGATTACCCGGACGATCTCCTTGCAGTGTACAAGTTGCCGCTCTGGAAGCTGCTGATCGAAGAAGCCGCTGTATTCTGTCCTCCTGTTATGTTCTTCTTTATTGCCGACGGGTACAAATACACTCGCGACAGGAAGAAATATGCGTTAAGACTGTTTATCTTTGCTCTTATCACGCAACTGTTCAACTGGTTCGTTTTTTGGCAGATATACGGCTGGCGTTCATTCAATGTCATTTTTACCCTTTTGCTTGGACTGCTCTCCATTATGGTATGGGAAAGCAAATTAAAGCTATGGCAGAGGATAGCACTGATCATACTCTGTGATGCAGTAACAGTGCTTATAATGTCGGAATGGCTCATATTCGGTGTTCTGTTCATTCTTGCACTGCATATCTTCCGCGAAAAACCGCGGACCCGTTTTATAGTGTATATGTGCCTGACGCTGATATATAATATTATATATGCCGCAGCAATGACCGGAAAAGTTCCGCCGCTTACCTCGGCTGTTGTAATGATTTGCGGAATACTTGTAATGACAGCGGCATACCTTTGCATGACCGTTTTCTACAATGGTAAAAAAGGAAAGCACCCGTTATTTACCAAATGGTTTTTCTATGCATTTTATCCTTTGCATTACATTATAATTTATGCAGTCAGAATATGCCTGGACCGATCATGATACATACCAGCAGAATAAGATTTACAAGCCCCGGAACAGTTGTCCCGGGGCTTGATCGTTATATCAGCATTATCACTGACATTTATTCTTTATCGGTTATTTACGGTCTCAGGATACATATCATGGTTTGCAAGTCTGTCCCACGCCAGCTTCTCCCACTTTGTACCTGGTCTGCCGTAGTTGCAAAACGGGTCTATGGACAGTCCTCCACGCGGCAGGAATTTGCCCCACACCTCAATGTATTTGGGATCCATGAGCTTTATGAGGTCCTTCATGATGATATTCACGCAGTCCTCGTGGAAATCGCCGTGATTGCGGAAGCTGAACAGATACAGTTTCAGCGACTTGCTCTCCACCATGCGCTCACCGGGGATATATGAGATGTAGATAGTAGCGAAGTCCGGCTGTCCTGTTATCGGGCACAGACTGGTGAACTCCGGACAGTTGAACTTGACGAAGTAGTCGTTATCGGGGTGCTTATTGGGGAAAGTCTCCAGAACCTCCGGAGAATAGTCAGAGGAATACTTTGTATTGTTATTTCCCAGGAGAGTAATATCTCCGCGTTCATTTTCTGTTCTTCCGCTCATTATTTATCTCCTTTCATGGCAGGGTCAGTGATACCGTTTGCAGCGAATGCGGCAGCTCTGTCGCGGCAGGTGCCGCACATACCGCATGGACGCTCTCCGCCCTCATAGCAGCTCCATGTCAGCTCATAGGGCACATTCAGGGCGATGCCCTTTGCGACTACCTGTGCCTTGTTCAGACCGATGAACGGAGCAACTACGCTCAGCTGTCCGCCGCTGCCGAGGTATATTGCGCGGTTTATGGAGTCGTTGAACTCACTGCTGCAATCGGGGTACGCATTTCCGGCAGCATCATCGCTGTGAGCGCCGTAGTATATCTCGGTGCAGCCGTTGGAAAGAGCGATACTTGCAGCGGACGACAGGAACAGACCATTCCTGAACGGCACATAAGTAGACACGGGACTGCCGTCGCCGTCCTTCAGCTGTTCCGCATAGCTTTCCTTGGGTATCTCCGCATCAGAGCTGCTCAGCAGCGAGCAGTCCGAATCTGCAAATATCAGAGCCAGATCCAGCTCCTTATGCTTTACACCGTAGTACTCTGCGACCTTCCGTGCAGCCTCCAGCTCCCTGCTGTGCTTCTGACCGTAGTAAACGGACAGTGCAAGGACCTCATCAGCTCCGTACTTATCCACCGCGATAGCCAGACAGGTAGTACTGTCCACACCGCCGCTTGATAAAACAAGTGCCTTCATAATTAACCTCCGATCAGTCAAATGCGATGAGTTTTTTCAGCTCCGGATCGCTGCGGAACTTACCAAGATAAGTACCGGTAACAGTCTTTGCTGAGGCATTTCTTATACCCCGGGCAGTCATGCAGCTGTGGCTTCCGCTTATCATTACACCGACATCGGCAGTTCCGGCAGCCTCAGAGATTATCTCCGCAATATCCCTGCCGAGACGCTCCTGCAATTGCAGTCTTTTCGCTGCCATATCGCAGATACGTGCTATCTTGCTGAGGCCAAGCACTCTGCCGTTGGGGATATAAGCGACATTCACCTTCATATCGTACATCAGTGCGAAGTGGTGCTCGCAATAGCTGAACACGGTGATGTCCTTCATAACAACAGCACTCTCCATACCGTCGCAGTCCTCAGAGGAGAAAGTCTTGCCGAACATCTCAGCTATATCATGGTTTGAGTACTGAATACCCTCCAGTACCTCACCCAACATACGTGCGACTCTTGCCGGAGTCTCCTTCAGACCCTCACGTTCGGGGTCCTCACCTATCGCCTCCAGCAGTCCGCGGACATGAAATTCTATTGCTTTGCTGTCCATATCAGACACCTCTCCTTTCAGGCTCCCAGATAAATTTGTGGAGCTGTAACTGTATCCTGACTCCGTTCATGGAGTGTTCCGTCATGAAATCAACGATGTCAGCAGGCTCTATGCTGCCGAACACAGGGCTGAGATACACATGGCACTTCTCCGCCAGCTTATATCTTCCGATTATTCTTGCAGCGCGTTCAAGGTCCTCATGGGATCCGACCACGAACTTCACGGTATCGTGGCAGCCTAAGAAGCTGTAGTTCTCAGTGAGCATATACTGCTCCATACCGCTTGAAGGCAGCTTGTAGTCCAGAGTGAGCACAGGGCGCAGCTCCCGTCTTGCCAGCTTCTCAACGGATACGCTGCCGTTAGTCTCTATCTCCACGCGGATACCGCGGCTTATGAGCGCATCGGTGAGAGTGTGTATCTCCGGCTGCAGCAGCGGTTCACCGCCGGTGAGCGTGACGTTCCTGACACCAGTGGACAGTACCCATTCGGTAAGTTCACCGGCAGTCATATCAACCGCCGGAGCGTCCGGACTGTTCGCCCAGCGCGTATCGCAGTACGAGCAGCAGAGATTGCAGCCGCGGAAGCGTATGAATGCAGCCAGCTCACCAACATGAGCCGCCTCGCCGTTTATGCTGACGAATCTTTCCGCAACAGAGAACATCAGACCTCATCCTCCTCATAAGTTGCGCAGTTATCAGGAGTCTCATACACAGTAACGCTGCATACGGGCAGTCCCTTTTCACGGAGCAGACCGTAGAAATGCCGTGCGAAGTTCTCAGCAGTCGGTCGGAATCCCACTTCGATGAGGCGGAATCCCTCCTCATTGAGAGCCTCAATAGTCTTAGTTCTCAGGGAACCGGACTCATAAATAAGAGCGTGGTCGAATTCCTCCGCCATACCGCGGACGATATGCTTCATATCGCCGAAATCGATAAGCATACCGCGTTTCGGACCCTCCTCCTGAAGTCCGCTGCCCTGTGCCACAGCTTCGATGACCCAGTGATGACCGTGGATATTAGCGCATTTGCCCTCATATCCTGCAAGGAAGTGAGCGCTGTCGAACTTAGCAGTAGTTTTCAGCCTATACATATCTATCACCTCAAATAATAAAGCGCCTGCCCACAAGCAGACGCATCCTGTAACGAAACAAAGCGCAGTTTTACCGCGCAACGGATGCCCTGGTTTTTTTTAACGACAGGATGGCGCAAACGAACTGTCGGGAGTAAAGCTCCGGAGAATATTATATCACGATGGCCGGTATATGTCAAGAAAAAAATGGCGGACTCCGCCTTAGTCCGCCCGAACATGAACTTGCACCGTCACACTCCCCCGGAATTGGAACAGAAGTATGACGGTACAGTTCAGAAACAAAGAAGAAAGAAAAAATATATGAAAAACTCATGCCGCCGGTCCCAGTGACCAGCCATTGAGAGAAGAGGTCGTTACCTGCACGTACAGACTGTATTCTGCACCTTGCTGTTGTTGATGTATCTGCGAATGAGCACCTCATAAGCCGTCATATTCATTATAAGTGCACCTGTCCACGCACAGACCTCAGCCAACGCAGTAGCGCGGAAGCCGATAACATTGATAAACAGTATCACCACGGCAACTCTCAGCACCATTTCAAGAATGCCGGAGATCATAGGTATCATTGGCTGACCCATGCCCTGTACACAGCTGCGGAATACGAAGAGGAAGTCCACAGCGAAGAGCATCGCGCCGCTTATGGGGAGATACTGTGAAGCCAGAGCTATAGTATTTTCGCCGCTGAGCATTACCCTTGCCAGCACAGAAGGCAGGAATACCATTACAGAGCCAAGCACAAGGTAAGCAGCAGTAACAGTCCTGAGACATACCTTTACGCCATCACGGATGCGGTCATACCTTGCCGCACCGAAGTTCTGGCTGGAATAAGCCGACATAGTGTGACCTGCTGTAGCTCCGGGGAGCATGAACATATTGATGTATCTGCTGCAAGCGGAGTACGCGGAGGTATAATCAACACCCAGACCATTTACGAAGTACTGCAATACGATGCAGCCGATAGCAGTTATGGAGTTCATGAACGCCATAGGAAGGCCGTTTTTCAGCAGCTGACCGTACATATCCTTATCCCATGCGAAATCATCGCAGCTGAGGCTGAGGAAGTCGATCTTCCTGATACGGGATACACACACAGCAGTTGAAACGATCTGTGCAGCGATAGTAGCTGCCGCAGGACCCTCAACACCGGTATGGAGCACGAAGATGCAGAAGCAGTCCAGCACTATATTTATAATCGTAGAAACGATGATAGCATTGAAAGGGGTACGGCTGTCACCCAGTGCCCTGAGGATACAGGAGCACATATTGTAAGCGATGGTAGCAGTAAGGCCGCCGAATATAATATAACCGTACCTGAGACTGTCCTCCAGAATGACATCTGAGGTCTGCATAGCCACCATTATACGCCGCAGGAACACTACGCTGAACACGGTCAGCAGCGCAGCTATGATGCCCGACAGCTTCACAGATGCCGCAACAGCCTTTTTCAGCGCCGGTATATTCTTCGCACCGTAGTGCTGAGCGATCATGACCGCAAAGCCGTTGGCCATACCCATCGAGAAGCCGATGATAAGAAAAGTAAGCGAAGCCATATTGCCAACAGCAGCAAGAGCATTATCGCCAAGACCTTTGCCGACTATTGCCGTATCTGAAAACGAATATACCTGCTGGAGCAGATTAGTCATCAGAAGCGGGATAAAAAAGCCGAAAATAATCTTTGTAACATTACCTGTAGTCATATCTTTTGTCCTTGTCACACTGACCACCTCCGTTTTTTGAATTATAACCTAATGTCCGGAATATTTATATCAAAAATATTGTTTTTCTGTCAAAAACATGGTATAATTGAATCGACCGGACAAACGCGGAATAATAGGCATAAATCCGCACATTAATGTTGCACATAATTGTTTTCACGCGGCATATTATTTTTGTCAAAAGCTATCGTGGCGCTCAGAAATAAATAGGAGGTACTTTATGGATACACAACGTGAACTGAACTACAGGATGTATGTACAGCGTATGAACGGATTCACCCGTATGCCGTTCAACAGTGAGATGGAGAAGTACATGGCGATACAGCGCGGTGATGTGGAATACGTCCGCAAGAGCTTCCTGAAGGTAAAGAAGGACTTCAACGCAGGCAAGGGTCAGCTGTCCGACGACCCCGTAAGGAACATACGTTATCACCTCATCGTATCAGTGGCAGTAATATCAAGAGTATGCGTAGAGGGCGGCATGGGGCATGACGAGGCATATACCCTCGGAGATATATACATACGCCGCGCCGACAAATGCAACGATTTCAATACCCTGCTTGATATGTTTGAGGAAATGCGCATCGACTATGCCGAAAGAATGCTTGCCCTGCGGAAGAACAACGTCATCTCCCTGCATATAAGGCGGTGCATCGATTATATCTACGATCACCTCCATGAGGACCTTACTATCAAGACCCTTGCCGGCATCGTGGGACTTGAACAGACCTACCTCTCCAAGCTGTTCGCGAAGGAGACCGGCTCCACAATCAAGCAGTTCATCACACGGGCGAAGATAGATACAGCACAGAACCTGCTGAAATACTCCGATTACTCATGTTCTGAGATCTCCTTCGCACTGGGGTATTCATCACAGAGCGCCTTCATCAGCGTATTCAAGAAGATAACCGGTACTACGCCGAAGCAGTACCGTGAGCAGTACTACTCACAGTCCAACATAATATAAAATGATCCCGGAAGCGGTACTGAGACTGCCTCCGGGATATTCTTAGAACCTGTCCACATAGGGATTCATGCACGTCTTTTCGTCAAATTTTGCCGGTGACTGCGTTAAAAATCCTTGAAGGGCGAC
>CADBNS010000003.1 GCA_902796065.1 Ruminococcus flavefaciens | reverse complement strand
TGCGAAAGCATTCCTGCGTTTTCCTTCCTTGATATATTTCCTTTCTGACTTCGCCTTTCTGGCAAAGTTTAATTGGGGGAGCAATACTGAAAACGGGCAGTATTTATGTACTGCCCGTTTCTTTATGCTCAACTAAACATTTTCTCGTAGTAGTCTGTGGTCTTCTTTTCATCGATAACTGCTATATCAATGAAACATATGAAGTCATCGTCTATCCTTCTGGTGTAGAGATACTCATGGTTTGATGATGGCTTATAAGCTATGGTATCTCTTGTGAATTCCTCTGAACCCAGCTTCACTGTGGTCCTTTCTGACCACTCTGCTTCAGTATTGTTTGTACTTATTGCCTGTTTTACAGTGTCCTTGTATATGTCCAGCAGTCCCTCTGCGGTGAGGTCGGGTGTGTCCGGGAAGCCCTCCTTGGTATTTATGAAGCATATAGCGATATATTCATAGTCGCTGCCCAATACGCAGTCCCAGATCTTTGCCTTTTCTCTTGCAGCTGCTTTTTCATCTGCTGCGGACGAGATAGCATTCTCTTTCTGCCATTCCAGCTGTGCTTCCGGTTCCGGCAGTACGTCGGGCGGCAGCTGCAGCTTCAGCTTTGCAAATTCATTGGTATAATATCCGTCTTTTAGTGTTCCCTTGGTATAATTTGTGCCTGCTGACGGGTCAGAACCGTCTGATGCTGATGCACCTGTTGACGGTGCAGGGTCGGACTGCTTACTATTCTGGGAGCATGATGCATATGATGCTATCATTGCAAGCGGAAGTAAAAGTGCCAGTGCTTTTTTCATTTTTACTACTCCTTTGTATTCATTATCTGCTGCAACTCTTAGTGAGTGCTGGATTTCATTTTCCTCTTGATAAACTATAATGAATGTTTACATTCATTATACCACATATTCTCTGCGATTGCAAGTATTCGTTCAAAAAGTGCTTCCTGCGGGAGATCACGCATAAAAATGACCGGATGAAAATGCATCCGGTCTGTGAGTATGTTTATTCTTCGTCCTTCTTTTTCTTCTTCTTTTCTACCTTCGGCACCGCATAAATTGGTTTCAGCGGTTTGGAGTGGTTTTTGAACACTACATACGAATATACACACATCAGTATGTATATGCCACAGAGTAAAAGTGATATTACCAGTGCTTTGTGGAACCAGCTGGACTTCGGGAACATCGATATTGCAAACAGATTGTATTTCGATACTGAACGCTCTACATCGGATACTGCCACAAGCTCAACTGTTGCCAGCGCCTCGCCGGAGTACTCCAGCGTTACTTCTCCCAGCGGCTCATTTTTCTTTATCGGTGCCTGCAATGTATTCTTGTACCATTTGATGTTATCCTTGCTTATCAGCGATACGTCCACTGAATCTGGCCACAGCAGCGTAAGCTCTTCACGCGGCTTTGCCAGTACATAGTCATTGCCCTCCGCAATACTTACGGGAAGCTCTCCAAGCTCTGCGGACTCCGCAAGCACTACCTGATAGCTGAAATGATTGTATGCCCATTTGAATACATCAACTGCATCTTCAAGGTGACCGTAGTATATATTTCCGTCTTCATCGGTGATCGGTGAGTTCATCAGTACGGCAAGGTATTTGTTTCCGTCCTTGCTGACGGTGGTTACTATATTTCTTCCGCCTTTTTCAAGGTTGGCTGTTTTCAGTCCCCGTGTACCGGGATAGTAGTACGTGCTCTCAGGGTCCATCATTGAGTTGGAATGGGTCCAGAACCAGTCATCAAGGCTCTTGTGGTTCTCTGTATTCGGTACGGTGGGTTTATAGGTGTATGTCGATGCGATAGTCTCAAACATCGGCACCTTCAATGCATACTCTGTCAGCTTGACCATGTCCCTCGCCGTTGTATACTGATTCTCGTCATACATACCGGTGGGATTGGTGAAGTGGGTGGATTCAAGTCCTATCTTATCAGCTGTCGCGTTCATCATTTCAACGAACTTGCTTACACTTTTTTCTCCGATGTTGTATGCGATTGTCTCTGCCGCCTCTACTGACGATGTGAGCATCATCGCATAGAGCATATCTGTATATGTCAGCACATCTCCGTCGATTATGTCGGCGTATCTCAGGTCGTCCGGATACTCGGTATCCGACAGGTGAGAATATATCTCAGAATCCATCGTTACCTCGTCCTCTATGCTGTAGCAGTTTTCAAGACAGACTACTGCGGTCATTATATTTACCAGTGGCCCCGGCATCTGCTTTTTGTCTGCATTTTTCTCCATCAGCACCATATCTGTATCCAGCGATACAAGTACTGCGGATTCACTGTTAAGGGACTGCCCCATTGAAAAATTCAGCGCTGATGCACTGGATATATTTATAAATGGCAGCGCCATTACTGCTGATGCCACTGCCGCTATCAATCTCTTCATAGTATCTCCTTATGGCTGTTTCTGTTGACGGAATATTCTTTCTGTCCTTTACATATCCGTGTAATTACCATTATACCATATTTAATCAGGTTTTAAAAGGGTTTTTCAAAAAATTTTTTTGTTGCTCTTTACCTTTTATGAAAAATATGGTACAATGTTATGAGAAACTGATCGGAGGTAATTCAATTGATTTATGTTACTGGTGACACTCACGGAGATATAGAACGCTTCAAGGATCCGCAGATGAAAAAGCTCGGACGCGGCGATACCCTTATCGTGTGTGGCGATTTCGGCTTCTTCTGGGACGGCTCAAAAAAAGAACAGGCTAACCTTAAAAAGCTCCTGAGCAAGGACTTCACTATCGCTTTCATTGACGGCTGCCACGAGAACTTCGATATGCTCGAAAAGTATCCGGAGTCTACTTGGAACGGCGGTATGGCGCGTGTTATTGCTCCGAATCTTATCCACCTCATGCGCGGTCAGGTGTATACTATCGAAGATAAAAAGATCTTCACATTCGGCGGCGGTCACAGTCAGGATATTGATTTCAGACGCGACAGCGACTGGTGGGAGCGCGAACAGCCTACCCACGATGAGATAAAAGAGGCTATCGCTAATCTGGAAAGCAACAACAATAAGGTCGATTACATTATCACTCACGAACCGCCCGCTTCCCTGAAAGACTGCCTCGGCGTCGATGTTTTCGAGCGCCTTGAGGTCCACGCTTTCTTTGAGGATATTATCAAGACCTGCCAGTATGAGAAGTGGTTCTTCGGCAAGTGCCACATCGATAAACATATCCCTATAAAATTCTTTGCGCTGTTCAATAATGTGACTCCGCTGAAATAATGTGCTCCGTTTACATGGTATAATTCATATCATTTCCTCATATCATATGGTATATCAGATATGAGGTGATATTATGAAAAAAATTAAATGGACTGACCTGATCCTGTTTGTTGTTACCGCAGAACTGGTAGGCGTCCTTTCTTCGCTTATTTCCGGCGGTTATTCCGCTTTCTACACTGATCTGGAAAAGCCGCCGCTGTCTCCGCCGGGTGTGGTGTTCCCTGTAGTGTGGGCGATACTCTATGCTCTTATGGGTATCTCTGCCTATCTGGTTTACCATTCGGAGGATTCCATGAAAAGAAAGGAAGCTCTGGTGATTTATACCATTCAGCTGCTTGTGAATTTCTCATGGAGCATTATCTTCTTCCGCTTTGAGGCTCTTGGTCTCGCAGCCGCTGTGGCTGCTATACTGTTTATCCTGGTAGCTTCTATGGTCACTGCATTCAGAAGAGTGCGTCCGCTGGCTGCTGCACTCAATATCCCGTATCTGCTGTGGAGCCTGTTTGCTGCTTACCTTGCGGCAGGTAACTGGGTGCTGAATCGATAAACAGGGAAATATAGCCATTTTTACCAGTATTTCTGCATTGATTATCTTGCCTTTCCGTGTTATAATCAAGTTGTTCCCGGAAGAGAACAATAACTTACGGAGGTAAAAGGTATGAACTGCAATAGCTTCTTCGCATTTTTATGCCGTTTCTTCGGAAACTGCTGCGGACGCTGACAAAAAAAGGACTGCCATGTGCAGTCCTTGTTTTTTTATGTTATTATATAGTCTGCGCTGGAATAGCCGGTAAGTGTACCGTAGCTGACTACATACCAGTTGTCGTATCTGCCGTTTATCATCACTGACGCTCCGTTGGGGATTGAACCGATTATTGTCCCGGACAGCGACGGGTAGCTGCGTATATTCAGTCCGGAACCGTCTGTTACTACGGTGCCCCACTGTACTGCGGAGGGCTCTATCAGCGGTATGCCGAAATAATCACATACCGACCGTGATATATTCTTCGCTATGGCACTGAGATTGTTCTTCAGCCATGCTTCATCGGCGTAGTTGTCGTGATAGCCTATCTCGCAGAGTACCGCTACTGCTTTCGTTCGCAGCACTTCTCCCAGCGTTGTGGTCGGTACTGCGCGTACCTTGTCGGGCAGGGGATAGACTGACTTCATATTGTTGGCGATTATATTCGCAAGACGCTCACTGTCAGTGCTTCCCGGTGCGTAGTATATATCTATCCCACGGATACGTCCGGCATACTGCTCCGGTGCTGCGTTTGAGTGCAGTGCGAGGTGTATATCATATTTTCCGGCGTTGGAGTCCTGTATCGCTCCCTGCACGTTCCTGTCGGGATCGTTCCGCACAAACCTGATGCCGGATGCCCGGAAGTAAGGCTCAATGCGGTCTGCAAGCAGATTCATATATAACTCCTCGTTTCCCTCTGTGGCGTACCGGTTCCACTCCTGGGTCGAGGGACTTAAAAATACATTAGGCATAATAATTATCCTTTCAGCATACTCGGAGCTTCGCTCCTTTTACATAGTATGCCGGAAGGATATTATTCGTCATTGCTAACAGGCTTTTTGATGCGCGGACGCTTGTTCTTGACCAGCACAGGATCATGACCGGCTTCTATATCATTATACGATACCTTGGGTATTTTCCTGATCTCTTTGTATCCGCCGTCATTACTGCATTCAAGCCATGTTCTGTTGATGTATACATAATCTTCTGCGGGATACCTGAGCTGACGTATGAATTTTATCTTTTCCGGTTCATAACCTCCGCTGCTGCATACTGCCGATCTTGCAGCACTTTCGTCTTCTGCTGTGATAATGTAGAAATTGTCGTCTTCATGTCCGAAACAGTAGAATTCCATCATTTGGATACCTCCATATTCATTAGTTAACATTATAATCCGGAAAGCCACTTTTGTCAAGATAGTCCGCTGTCCTGCACCGACCTTTTTAAAATGAAATATTTTGTTTTTTTCTACAAAATGTGTTGATATTTCATAAATAGTATGCTATAATGAATTAAGCCGGACATTGTGGCTGCTACAGCACGACTATTGTAATGCTCCGGTCAGGAGGCGGTTTAGTGGATTACACTATAAGTATAACCAATAAGTGCAATCTGCGGTGCAGCTACTGCTACGAAAGACATCTGAACACAGATCACGGCAGTATTTCTCCTCAGATCATGCACAAGGTCACTGAGTTCGTTAACCGCCGCGGTGACGCCGGAACTGTTTACCTCTTCGGCGGTGAACCGCTCCTCTATAAGGATACTGTCAGGTTCTTCTGCGAGAACCTACGGGCAAGACAGTTCGTTATCACTACTAACGGTACTCTCCTTGATGAACCGTTTGTGAAGTGGTGCGCAGACAGGGGAGTGATCATCAATATGTCCCACGACGGTGCGGATTGTTCTGAAAGAGGTGCGGACAGGGAACTGCTTGACGCCAACCTTAAAATGCTGCTTAAATATCAGCCGGATACCCTGGTGCAGCTTGTGTATACCGAGGATAACCTTCATCAGCTCTATGATAATATCATGTATATCAAGAATCTGGGCGTGAAAAAGGTTTCAGCAGCTATGAATGCGTTTATCGTTCCCAAAGACCCCGACAGCTTCGGTGATCTGCTGAGAGATCAGTGGAAAAGGATCGCCGGTATAAACGACCTGTTCGTGTACGAACTCGCTTTGAAAATGAAATCAATCAAAGAAAATAAACGAAGTACCTGTGAGCTGTGCAAGAAAAAACTGTTCATCAACTGGGACGGACAGTTCTATCCATGCATCCAGTTCCAGAATATCCCCGAATACCGCTGCGGCGATCTTGCCGTGGGTATCGAGACGGAGAAAGCGCGGAAGGCGCATCCGGATTATTCTATGAGGGCTGAACGGTGCGAGGGCTGCGAGATCGCGGAGTATTGCCGCAATTCTTGCGCTTGCAGAAAAATGGCTACTACCGGTACTGTGAGAGATATTTCGGAAGCTGCCTGTCTTGAAGAACAGGTCCAGATCCTTACTGCTCTCGAAATTCTTAGTAAAGAAAAAGGAGGTTCTTGATTATGAGAAAATTTACTAAAGAGATCTCTGCTCTCTTAGCTTCTGCTGCTGTGGGTACTGCTGCATGTGCAATAAACGTGTCAGCTGTGACAAGTGAGCATACATCATATCGTGCTAACGCTCCCGGAACGTCGGGAATATCTGATGAAGTGATAGATGACTACCTTCCCCCTGAGGCCGGTGAGGCTATGCCGGAGTACCCTACTACTACCACTCCGGAAGAGCGGTTCCCAGATTTTGCCGGAGGTACTGTTCCGCCGGACTGGCAGACGGTTACTGACGATATGCTCACGCCTACTGCCGGTGTTCAGGTGATCGATAATGATGATTACCTCGATGACGAGGACTTTGAATCCACCACGGAGGAAATGCCGCCGCTCGCCGGTGGATTCGTTCTGCCGGATCCGGAGATACTGCCTACAACTACTATGCCGCCGGTCTCCGGTGGATTCGTTCTGCCGGATTCGGAGATACTGCCTACAACTACTATGGAGACTATGCCTCCGTTGGCAGGTACTGAGCTTCCACCTGACTGGCGTACTACAAAAGCTACAACAACAACTACTACCACTGTAGCTACTACTACCAAGGAGCTGCCTCCCCTTGCCGGAGATGTTGCTATTCCGGACTGGACCACTACTACCGCTCCTACTGAGGGTATTCCGTTTTTATCCGGTCAGTACTCAGCTGTTGACGGCGATATAAACAGCGATATGGAATTGGGTATCTCTGATGTCATTCTGCTGCAGAGGTGGCTCCTCGGCGACCGCAGCCTGCGTATCGAAAGATGGGGCGCTGCGGACTTCAATAATAACGGCAGACTCGATGTCTTTGACCTGTGCCTCATGAAACAGGCTCTTATCGATCAGAGACGCTCAAAGATCATGACTCTCGGTGATGTTTTCAGACTCTCTAAAAAGGGTATGGACCTGACTTTGTTCGATCTGGAACCGTATATTTGCAAGGACGTTGGTTCCGGCATCATCGTCGATGAGTACAAGATAGCAGATTCTGACTCCATTGTGCTTGTCGTGGGTCACGACGGTACAAGCGATAAGCCGATGTATGCGCGTATTAAGAACTCTGTGCTCAATAAGATGGTCGATATTCGCTCAGAAGAGTTCAAGTACGTTGATAATGAGTTCCTGTCCTGAATCTGCCAATTAACTACGTAAAGCTAAGAACCTGTCCGCATAGGGATTCATGCACGTCTTTTCGTCAAATTTTGTCGGTGACTGCGTTGAAAATCCTTGAAGGGCGACAGCCCGTCGGCGGATTTTTGCCTTGCCACCGACAAAATTATGCCTGATAATCCGTACATTCACCCTATGTGGACAGGTTCT
>CADBNS010000002.1 GCA_902796065.1 Ruminococcus flavefaciens | reverse complement strand
TTCCACCAGCACTGGTGGGATTACTCCGGCGAACGCTTTAACTTCAAAGGCTATATCTGTCTGAAATTCTCTCTGCTCTGGGGTGTCGCCTGCCTCGTGACCATACGTATCATTCAGCCGCCTATCGATGCCTTCGTCAATAGACTTCCCGAAAAGCTGGGCATCGTCCTGCTGATCGTGTTCTATACCGGCTTCGTCAGCGACTTCATTATTACCGTTATGGCTATCATGCACATCAAAAAACGGATTTTATTACTTGAAAGTATATCCGGCGAAATGCGGAAGATCTCCGATGCAACAGGTGTGCGTATCTTCGATACAGTCGAGGAGATCCGCGGCAAGAGCGATGAGTTAAGCACCAAAAATGCTGAGTACCGCAAACGTATGGAGGAACTCCGGACCCGTTACCGTTCCGAACTGGAAAAACGCGGATATAATATGAAACGTATCGAAAATGCTTTCCCTAAGCTGAAACTCCATGGTCCGGATTCTTTGCGTAAACAGCTGGACGAATTACGATCACGAATTAATAACAAATAACAAAAAAACAGGCAGATGTACATCTGCCTGTTTTGGCTTTTTTATCAGGTGTTCTTGTCTACCTGGTGGAACTTCTTCAGATTGCCTATCTTCTCGTTACGCTCGTCAAGCACCTTCTCTACGTCTGACCACTCAAGTCCCTGATTTGCGCAAAGTACCATTACGTGATAAAGCAGGTCGTTGATCTCGTTCATCAGCTCATCGTTGTCGCCGTTCTTTGCTGCGATAACGGTCTCTGTTGCCTCTTCGCCAACCTTCTTGCAGATCTTGTCTACGCCCTTGTCAAACAGATAGCAGGTGTATGAATTCTCTGCGGCTGTACCGCTTTCGTACTGCTTCTTTCTCTCCTTGATAACTTCAAATATCTCTTCGTATACTGTCATTGTTTTTTCCTCCGTTTTTTATTTCTCGTCAGCTGTATATATCTCGTTGAAAAAACAGCTGTAGCTTCCTGTGTGACAGGCTACTCCCGTCTGCTCTACGTTTACAAGCAGAGTATCGTCATCACAGTCGCCGTATATCGATACTACCTTCTGTACGTGTCCTGAGCTTTCGCCCTTGTTCCAGTACTTCTGACGCGATCTGCTCCAGAACCATGTATAGCCGGTCTCAAGGGTCTTTTTCAGGCTCTCCTTGTTCATGTAAGCCAGCATCAGTACTGTCTTTGTATTAACCTCATAGCATATCGCCGGTATGAGGTCGCTCTTCACAAAAAATCTGTCCAGATCGTTTATGTCTACTTTTACCATTTTTCAGCCTCTTTTCCTGTTATTAGGTCCATAATGACGTTATGAACATCGGTGACGCTTCTTCTGCCTTGCTGAATCCGCAGTTTTCATAAAAATGCAGCTCCGAATCATAGGCTATAACAGCTATGCGCAGATAGTCTGCGTAATGCTCCTTTATCTTCTCTACCAGCGTGCGCCCTACGGTCTGACCGTGATACTCCGGATCTACCAGCAGATAATGCACATATGCGTTCATTATCCCGTCGTCCATCGCGCATACCATACCGATCAGCTTATCTCCGTCCCATGCACTGTATACCGTCCGGAAATTCTTCATAGCCTCCACCAGCTTATCGGGATAGTGTCCCGATGACCACTCTACAGATAAGAACAGCCGTTCAAGCTCTTCCGCGGTGAAGTCGTGGGTGTCTTTATACGTTATCATCTGTCTTTTCCTCCGCATTGAAACGCTCCGCAAGCGCCTTCTCGACCCTGCGTCGCGCTATTGCGTATATCACTGCGGCTTCTGCCGCCTGCATTATCAGTACTGCTGCTATCGCCTGTCTCTCACTAAGCACCCGCGTCATCAGATACGCTGCGCCCAGCGACGGAAGTATCGCCATCAATCCCAGCTTTATCCACAATGCTCCGCAGTACCTGTTGGCGTACTTCCACGCCTCTTCACTGGCGGTGGAACGCTCTGTGCGGTAGCCGAACTTTGAACCGCGCTCTGTGTAGTAATTCAGCCGCACTATGCCACCTGCTGCTATCATCTCTATCGGCGCTATCGCCGACAGCATCAGCGTTATCAGCAGCATTCAGCGTACTATTACTCCCTTGCTGCGACAGTACTCCTTTACCTGCTGTACTGTCAGCTCACGGAAGTGGAACAGTGATGCAGCAAGTGCCGCAGTTGCGCCTGTCTTTGCGAATACCTCCGCAAAATCATCTATCTTGCCGGCTCCGCCGCTGGCTATGACAGGTATGCTGCAATTGTCACATACTGCCTTCAGCATATCTATGTCAAAGCCTTCCTTAGTTCCGTCTGCATCTATGGAGTTGAGACATATCTCTCCGGCTCCAAGTGCTTCTATCTGGTGCACCCAGTCTATCAGGTCAAGTCCCATATCTACTCTGCCGCCGTTGATGTATACCGTCCATTTGTGGTCAGCTATCTTCTTCGCATCTATTCCGACACATATGCACTGGCTTCCGAATATGTCAGCTCCGTCCTTGATGAGCTGCGGATTCTTTACTGCCTGTGAGTTGACTGATACCTTGTCCGCACCTGCGCGAAGAGTCTCGCGGATGTCGTCTACTGTCTTTATTCCTCCGCCTACAGTCAGCGGTACGAATACCTTCTTCGCAGTTTCACGCACTACGTCAAGGAATACTCCCCTGCCCTCAAATGAGGCGGTTATGTCGTAGAATACTATCTCGTCAGCACCCTGCTTATTGTATTCCTCTGCGCATTCTACGGGGTCTCCAACGTCGCGGATACCTTCAAAATTAACTCCCTTTACTACCTTGCCGTTACGAACGTCAAGACACGGGATTATTCTCTTTGCAAGCATTTTATCACTCCCCTGTTATTTGTTTGCGTATTCTATCGCTTCCCTGAGATCAAGAGTGCCCTTGTATATGGACTTTCCGCAGATAGTTCCGTAAAGTCCCATCTCCTTGCAGGCGATGATGTCCTCCATTGTGTGGACTCCGCCGCTGGCTACTATGTCTGCCCTTCCTTCTGTGGCATCTGCCAGCTTTTTCAGCTGCTCACGGTTAACTCCGGATAAGGTACCGTCCTTTGATATATCTGTGAAGATAAAGTACCGTACTCCGGACTCTATCATCTTGTTCGCAAGGTCTATGTAGTGGACATCAGAGCTTTCAAGCCAGCCCTCCGTTGCTACCATCTCGTTCATGGAGTCTATCCCTACTACTATCTTCTCGCTGCCGAATTTCTCAACTGCATCGCATACCAGCTGCGGATCCTTCAATGCCGCTGAGCCAAGTATTACACGGGTTATGCCCATGTCAAGATACTCCTGTATAGTCTTTATGCTCCTGATACCGCCGCCGATTTCTACCTTCAGTCCGGTCTTTTCAGCTACGTCAGTGTATATCTTCGTGTTTACCGGTCTGCCTTCCTTAGCTCCGTCAAGGTCTACCATGTGTATCCACTCTGCTCCGGCAGCCTCAAAGCTCCGCGCAGTTTCAAGGTAGTCCGATGCTACCTTCTCAACTGTTGAAAAATCGCCCTTGAACAGACGGACACAGTTGCCGTCCTTTATATCTATTGCGGGGAATATTATCATCGTGTTCCTCCTGTTTTATCTGTTTGCCTGTTATCCCACCGGTCAGCTTATATCAGCTTTCCGAAGCTTCTGAGTATCTTCAGTCCTGTCTCGCCTGACTTCTCAGGGTGGAACTGTGCTCCGTATACGTTCTTTCCGTCCCAGACCAGTGCCGGTACTCTTCCGCCGTATTCGCTGTAGGCAGCGATATTCGCATCTGCACACTCAGCCTTATATGAGTGTACAAAATATACGTATTCGTTATCGCCTATGCCCTCCAGCAGCGGACAGTCATTCAGCTTCTCCAGCTTGTTCCAGCCCATGTGGGGGATTATCAGCTCAGGCTCCTCCATCTTCACCACTGATCCGGAGATCAGTCCAAGTCCGTCTGTCTCACCGAATTCGTATCCCTTGCTGAATATCAGCTGCATTCCAAGACATATTCCAAGAAACGGCTTCTTAGCTGCCTCTTCTTTTATGGTATCTATGAGTCCGCTCTTTTCAAGCATCTCCATTGCTGCCGGAAAAGCTCCGACTCCCGGAAGTATAACTGCATCTGCTGCCTTTATCGACTCCTTGTCTGATACCAGTCTGCTTTCAAGGCCAAGATAGTCCAGCGCATTCTTTACGCTGAATATGTTTCCTGCACCGTAATCGATTATAGCTATCATCACAGTACCCCCTTCGTCGATAAGGTCGATCCGTCTGAGTTCATAGTTATTGCGGTCTTTAATGCGTGTGCTACTGCCTTATAAACCGCTTCTGCCTTGTGGTGATCGTTGCTGCCGTACAGCAGGTTGATGTGCAGTGTCATTCCGCTGTTGAAGGCGAATGCGCGGAAGAATTCCTCCGTCATGCACAGATCGTAGCCTCCGCAGCTCTGATTCGTGAACGGACAGTTGAATACAAGAAAAGGTCGGTTGCTCAGGTCAAGACTCGCCATCGCAAGTGACTCGTCCATTGGTATATACGCCGTTCCGTAACGGACTATGCCAGACTTTGCTCCCAATGCCTGATACAGCGCCTGTCCAAGTGCGATACCGGTGTCCTCTATGGTATGGTGACAGTCTACGTGGAGGTCGCCCTTTACCTTTATGGTCATGCTTATTCCGCTGTGTACCGACAGTGCCGTCAGCATATGGTCAAAAAAGCCTATGCCTGTGTCAATATCCGCCTTGCCCTTTTCATCAAGGGTTACAGATATTTTTATCTGCGTTTCCTTTGTGGAACGTTCGATTGCTCCTGTTCGCATAATATCCTCCCGTTTATCTGGTGTAATACTTCCTGAGCACTGCGATAAGCTGTGCATTTTCCGCTTCGCTTCCTGCTGTGATCCTCAGATACCCCTTGAACTTCCTTATTGCTATGGAGTTCTCCAGCATATAGCTGTATATCTTCTCATAATCATCAGTCTTTATGAATACAAAATTGGTGCACGGCTCGTATACTTCATCAAAGCACTTGAACTCACCGTTTATTGCGGTGATCGCTTCGTACAGCTTCTTTGTGTTAGCAACTATCGTATCCCTGCACTGTGTCAGATACTCCTTCTCAGACAGTATATCCGTTACTATCGCCTGCGCTACGCTGTCATTGTTGTACGGCGACTTAGCTGCCCTTATGGCATTGGTTATCGTCTTATTCGATACTGCAAATCCGAATCTTACTGCCGCAAGTCCTATAGCCTTCGAGCAGGTCTTCAGTATGATGAGATTATCATACTTTGCGACGTCCGCAAGTACCGACTGATCCCAGAAATCCATGTACGCCTCGTCAAGTATCACCAGGCAGTCCGAAAGCGATGTGATGATCTTCGTTACTGCTGCTCTGTCAAGTCCCAGTGAGGTAGGATTGCAGGGATTGGAGAATATCAGTCCCTTTGCTTTGTTCTCACGGCAGAAGCTGATGAGCTTGTCAGGGTCTATGGTCAGGTCAGCTTCCTTCTGGTATGTAGCTACATTTACCTCGTACAGCTGAGCATAAAACGCATACATCGAAAAATCATTGGATACGTTCACTATCGTGTCGCCGGACTCGAAAAAGCAGCTGGAAATGATGCTTATCAGCTCGTCCGATCCGTTTCCTGCGCTTATCAGCTCCTCAGGCACTCCGTACAGCTCCGAAAATGCTGCTATGGGACGCTTGGCAAGGCAGTCAGGATAATGATTGAACGCTACCTCTGCGATGCTCTTGCTTATCTTGGCTTTCAGCTCATCGCTAAGGTCAAAACAGCTCTCATTTGCGTCAAGCCTTATATCATAGTGTCCCATTATCGGGTCATACGGTATAAGGTCCACCAGCTTTTTATTCAGTTTATAACTCATGATCTGTCCTTTCCGATAAATACCTTTAGGGCAGCTATTTTTCAAGCCGCCCATCGGTTTTTATCCTGAATCAGTAATTGCTGCCATTGCTCAATATTGGTGCCGTGGTATCAATTACTTTGTTATCCATTCAATTATTCAAATCTTACCTTTATCGCATTTGCGTGTGCTGTAAGTCCCTCACGCTCTGCTATGAGTACGATGTCGTCCTTCGCATTGCGGAGTGCGTCCTCTGTATAGTAGGTATAGCTCATGCGCTTTGTGAAGCTCGCTACGCCAAGCGGTGAGAAGAATCGTGCTGTTCCGCTGGTAGGAAGTACGTGGTTCGGACCTGCAAAATAGTCGCCAAGCGGCTCTGATGCATAGTTGCCCAGGAATACTGAGCCTGCATTCTCTATTGCTCCAAGCAGCTCAAACGGATTCTCCATGAGTACCTCAAGGTGCTCAGGTGCGATCTGGTTTGCCAGCTCTACGCACTTCTCACGGCTGTCTGCTATGATTATTGCACCGTAATCCGCCAGTGACTTCTCTATGATCTCCTTACGTGAGAGATACTGCTTCTGACGCTCGATCTCTGCCAGTGTTGCATCTGCCAGCTTCTCACTGGTCGTTACCATTATTGCTGATGCAAGTACGTCGTGCTCTGCCTGTGACATAAGGTCTGCGGCTGCAAACTTAGGATCAGCTGTATCATCTGCTATGACGAGTATCTCACTGGGACCTGCTATCATGTCGATGTCTACCACTCCGTAGAGCAGCTTTTTAGCTGTAGCTACAAATATATTTCCGGGGCCTACTATCTTGTCGCACTTCGGGATCTCATTGGTTCCGTATGCAAGTGCTGCAATAGCCTGTGCTCCGCCTGCCATGAATACTCTGTCCACTCCGCAGATAGCTGCTGCTACAAGAATATCCTTGTTCGGTGTTCCGTCCTTCAGCGGCGGTGTTACCATGATTATCTCCTTGACACCTGCTATCTTTGCCGGTATCGCATTCATAAGCACACTGGAGGGATATGCTGCTGTACCGCCCGGTACATACAGTCCGACGCGCTCAAGTCCGCGTACCTTCTGGCCCATTACGCAGCCGTCTGACTTCGCATTGATAAAGCCCTGCTCGACCTGTCTGTTGTGGAAGTCTGCAATATTCTCCTGTGCGTTAAGAAGTGCGTTTACAAACTCCGGATCCGCCTCTGTCATGGCATCGTTGATTATATCACGGGGTACCTCATAGTACTTTGGAAGATTTCCGTCAAACTTCAGCGTGTAGTTCTTTACTGCCTCGTCACCGTTTTCCCTTACTTCCTCTATGATAGCAGATACGGTCTCAGTTACCTTCTTGTTAGTCTCTCCGGCACGCTTGCTCAGATCAGCAAGAAATGCCTTCTCGTCTTTTCCGTTTGCAAAGATCTTTTTCATTACAGATTCTCCTCTATTTTCTTGATAAGTCCTTCTATCTCTTCCTGACGCATCTTCAGGCTTACTGTGTTTACTATCAGTCTTGCGGAGATCGGTGCAACGTCCTCGATGACCTCAAGTCCGTTCTCCTTCAGGGTGGTTCCTGTTTCAACTATATCCACGATTCCGTCTGCAAGCTCCAGAAGCGGTGCAAGCTCCACTGAACCCTCGATCTTGATGATCTCTGTGTCCATTCCCTTTTTCTCAAAGAAGCTCCTTGCGACATTCGGATATTTCGTTGCGATAGTCTTGATACCGTATCCGCTGTAGAAATCATATCCCTTCTTCGTTGCAAGTGCAAATTTGCAGCGTCCGAAGCCAAGATCCACAAGCTCAAAGAACTTGCCCTGCATCTCCATGATAGTATCCTTGCCTACTACGCCCATGTCGCATACTCCGTGCTCTACATAGGTTATTACGTCGTTAGCCTTTGCAAGTACTACTTCAAGGTTGCCGTCCGGTACAGGAAGTATCAGTTTTCTGCCCTTCTCGCGTACCGCTGTACAGTCAAAGCCCAGCTTCTCCAGAAGACCTACGGTATCCTTTTCAAGTCTGCCCTTTGTAAGAGCTATTCTGATAGGTCTGTTCATATCTCTGCCTCCTTGCTGTCTCCGTCTATGACAATGACCTTTGCTATCTTCTTTTCCTTCGCGTAATCCCTGACTGAATCTATATCGTCAAAGAGTGCGTTCTCTACTACAAAGCCCTGCTCACGCAGTTCCTTTGCTGCTCTTATCGCATCTGCCTCATAGCCTTCCTCTGCGTATACGATCACGTCCGGTGACGGCATTGCGGGAAGTATTCCGCCCTTCTCTACCGCCTTGCATATCGCATTGACATTTACCGCAAAGCCAACCGCAGGTATGTCATATCCGAACTCTGATATGAGCTTGTCGTATCTTCCGCCGGATACTACCTCCTCACCATGTCCGGACAGATAGCCCTTTATGATGAGACCCGTATAGTAATCCGTCTTGTTTACAAGTCCAAGATCGACTGTTATGCTGCCGGCATCTCCGCAGAGTCCTGATGCATCTGCGTATATATCACGCAGCTCGTCCAGCAGGAGCTTGATATTCTCGTCCGGCATCAGCTCCTCTGCCTTGTCGAATACCTCCGCTCCGCCAAACAGTGACGGCAGCTTCTTCAATGCCGTGGTCACATGGCTCTCGCCAAATGTATCAAGGACATCATTCAGTGCCGGATAGTTCTTGTTCTCGATCAGCTTGCGGATCTGCTCCTTCTCTGACGGTGTTGCATCAAGTCTGCTTACAAGCTCCTTGAATATACCGATGTGGCCAAGCTCTATGGAGAACTCCATGCCTGTTGCTGTCAGGGAGTCCGCTGCTGTGGAGATAACTTCAAGATCTGCTATCTTCATCTGTGAGCCGATGAGCTCGATTCCGGTCTGCACTATCTCGTCGCTTCTGCCCTTCAGTGCCGGCTCTGTACGGTATACAGTCTGCGCATAGCACAGCTTCAGCGGCAGTATCGCGTCACGAAGGCGTGTAGCCACTACTCTCGCGATCGGCATTGTGGAATCGGGACGCATTACAAGAAGGCGGCCCTTGCTGTCTGTCAGTTTATATAAGTTCTCCTGATGGAAGTATCTGGAGTTGAGGTTGAATACATCGTAGAATTCAAGTCCGGGTGTGATGACCTCACTGTATCCCCTGCTCTTGAAAAGCTCCATGAGTGTGCGCTCTATATCGCGTCTTACGATACACTCGCCGAAAAGCAGATCCTTCGTGCCTTCGGGAGTTATAAGGTCGTAGTTTCTCATAAAATGTCCTCCTGTCTATAATTAAAGCAATAATCACTTTAGTCTGCTAACATGGTAATATGATAACATATTACTAAGAAAAAGTCAAGTTAAAAGAAGCTCATCTGCGAAGATTCTGGTAAATCGCCGAATGCTCCTATGGTTTTCAACATATCTATTGTCGTTTTTGACGCACCGCTTACCTGCTGGAATTCCTCTATCGATATGAATCCGCCCTTCTGCGCCGCTTCATAAAGACCCTTCGCTGCGTTGTCGCCAACTCCCGACATTGCCGAGAATGGTATTCTCAGCTTGCCGTCCTCTACCAGATAGTCCACCGCGTGTGACTTGAACAGGTCTATGGGCAGGAATTCGTATCCTCTCGACAGCATCTCGTTGGTGATGAGCAGTATATCGTACAGGTCGGATTCCTTTTTCGACCTGTCGTTGCCAAGCTCACGCAGTTCCTCTATCCTTGCGCGTACTGCGCCTTTTCCCTTTACTGCAAGCTCTGCGTCAAAGTCTTCGCCGCGGACTGAGAAGTATGTTGCGTAGTACTCCAGCGGCATATGCAGCTTGAACCAGCCCAGTTTTATCGCTGCGATTACATATGCTGCCGCGTGTGCCTTCGGGAACATATACTTTATCTTAAGACAGCTCTCTATGTACCACTCCGGTACGTTGTGGTCACGAAGCATCTGTATTATCTCCGGCGTGAACTGCTTCGGAGCCTTGCCCTTTCGCGTCCACTCCATTATCTGGAACGCCATTTTCGGCTCTACTCCCTTGTACAGCAGATACGTCATGATACTGTCACGGGTTCCGATAACCTCCGATATGGTGCATACATTATTGTCGATAAGGTCCTTCGCATTGCCCAGCCATACGTCAGTACCGTGGGACAGTCCCGAGATCTGCAGGAAGTCACTGAACTTCGTAGGCTTCGCATCAAGGAGCATCTGTATTGTAAATCCGGTTCCCATCTCCGGTATTCCCAGCGAGCCGGTCTTGCAGTAGATCTCCTCCGGTGTTACGCCCAGTACGTCGCAGTTGGTACACATACGTATAACGTCAGGGTCCGATGTGGGAATGTCCTTTATTTTCAGACCTGTAAGGTCCTCAAGATGCTTGTACAGGGTCGGTACAACGTGGCCCAGCTCGTCAAGCTTCAATATGGTGTCGTGGAGCGAATTGAAGTCGAAGTGGGTAGTTATTACCTCGGAATCCGGCGAGTCCGCAGGGTGCTGTACTGGTGTGAAGTCGTACACCTCGTAATCCGACGGTACTACGACCATTCCTCCCGGATGCTGTCCGGTAGTCCTCTTGATGCCGGTACAGCCAATGGATAACCGTGTCATCTCCGCGTTGTTCAGCGTGATGCCGTTGTCCTCGCAGTACTTCTTCACGTAGCCGTATGCAGTCTTGTCGGCTACCGCAGATATGGTTCCGGCTTTGAAGACGTTTGCCTTTCCGAACAGCTTCTCTGTGTATCTGTGCGCCCAGAATTGATACTCACCGGAGAAGTTAAGGTCTATATCAGGCGCCTTGTCTCCGTCAAAGCCAAGAAAGGTCTCGAAGGGAATGTCGTGTCCGTCACGAAGCATATCCTTTCCGCATTTCGGACAGTTCTTCGGCGGCAGGTCAAAGCCTGAGCCGTATACACCGTCCAGCAGGAATTCGCTGTACTTGCACTCCGGATTCGGACATATATAATGGGGGGGAAGCGGATTTACCTCCGATATTCCCGCCATTGACGCTACGAATGACGAACCTACCGATCCACGGGAACCGACAAGATAGCCGTTCTCTACAGAGTTCCATACCAGCTTCTGCGCAATGATGTAAAGTACCGAGAATCCATGCTTGATGATGGACGAAAGCTCTCTGTCAAGGCGCTTGTCTACCAGCTCAGGCAGCGGATCACCGTATATCTCATGTGCCTTGTCGTGTGTGATACGGACAAGCTCCTCCTCCGCACCTTCAATGGTCGGAGTGAACGTACCCTTGGGTATTGGCCGCACTATCTCTATCTGATCGGCTATGTCGTTGGTGTTCTTTATTACTACCTCGTATGCCTTCTCTTCGCCCAAATACGCAAATTCCGCCAGCATCTCCTCTGTATTTCTCAGATACAGCGGTGCCTGGTTTTCGGAGTCCTTGAATCCCATACTCGCCAGTATTATCTTTCGGTATACCGCGTCCTTCGGGTCAAGGAAGTGTACATCGCAGGTCGCACAGACCGGTATTCCCAGCTTGTCGCCGAGCTCTACTATACGGCGGTTGTAGTCCTGAAGCTCTTCGTCGTCACGGGCTACACCATCACGTACCATGAACTCATTGTTGCCGATAGGCTGTATCTCAAGATAGTCATAGTACTTTGCAAGATGCTCGATGTGCTCCTCAGACCGCATATTGACCATAGCCTGAAACAACTCTCCTGCTTCGCAGGCACTTCCGAATATCAGTCCCTCCCTGTGCTTGTCAAGCACAGACTTAGGTATCAGCGGCTTCTTGTAGAAATAATCAAGGTTGCTGATGGATACCAGTCGGTACAGATTTTTCAGTCCTGCCTGACTGCGTACAAGTATTATCTGATGATAGCTTTTCAGCTTCTTTACATCTATCTCCTGCACGAGACTGTTGAGCTGACCGATGTTCGTGAAGCCGCGGTCTGCTTTGGCTCTTCCGGCAAGCTCTATGTATATCTTCGCCAGCATAGCCGCATCGTCCGATGCACGGTGATGGTCAAACTTGCCGAGTTTCAGATTCTTTGCCACGATGTTCAGCTTATAGCGTCCCATCTCCGGAAGCATCGCCTGACAGAGTACAAGCGTGTCCATCCAGACATACTCGAATGCTATCCCCTGACGCTTGATGACCTGATTTATCATCGTCGTATCATACCGTGCGTTGTGCGCTACAAGTACCGGATGCTCTCCGCAGAATTCCATAAACATCCGCAGCGCTTCTGCCTCCTCCGGCGCATTGGCTACGTCTGCATCGCTGATGCCGGTAAGCTCAGTGATATGCTCCGGAATATGCATCTTCGGGTTGACCTTCGTGTTGAAGGAGTCGATTATTTGCAGATTTTTCAGCTTTACTGCACCTATCTCAGTCAGGCGGTCGTTGGCGTAGCTTAGTCCCGTGGTCTCTACGTCGAATATGATTATCTCATCGTCAAAGCTGTTCTCCGATTCTCCGTAGAGTATCTGCTCACGGTCTATGTCGTTGACTACGTATGCCTCCATGCCGTATATGACCTTGAAATTCTTCGGCATATTGTACATACAGTCCGGAAACGCCTGTACGCAGCCGTGGTCTGTTATGGCTATCGCCTGATGTCCCCACGCTGCTGCACGGTTGATGATAGTTACAGGGTCCGTTACCGCGTCCATTGCGGACATATTCGTATGACAGTGCAGCTCCACACGCTTTTCCGGATAGCTGTCCTGCTTGGGTATGCGCTTTACAGTTATGATAGACTGCGGATTTACTGAGAAATCATGAGCGAAATTATCGTAGTCCACCTTACCGCTTACGAGTATCGTTGTTCCCTTTTTCAGTCCGGAAAACTTCGATACCTCCTCCTCGTCGCTGGTCTTTACAAACTGCTTGACCAGCAATGAGCCGCTATAGTCAGTAATGCTGTAGGTGATGACTGTCTTGTCGTTGCGCAGCTCCTTCGCCTCAACTGCAAATATGTCACCGACTATGGTAACTTTGCTGCCAAGCTGCTGTACCGCCTCAGATATTGCTATAGGCTTCTCACGTATCGCCCGTCCCTTGACTATGGCTGCGGATTCAGGGTCGAACTCCGTATTCAGTGAGGTCAGGTCTACCGACTGGGTAGGTACTGCTGCGGCTGCTTCCTCACGGCGGAGCTCCTCCGGACTCTTCTCCGGTATCAGCTGAGCCGTATGGTCCGGTATGAGCTGAGCTGCCTGCTCCTCCATAAACTGGTCGTACTCCTCAGTTTCCATAGTCTCGCCGCCGTCAAGGCACACCTTTATCCTTACTCCGAACTGATTGTATATCATCTGGGAGAATTTTCCTGCAAAATCATACCTCTCCAGTATGTCGCGTCCGGAGTGTTTCAGTGAAATGTCCATTCTTTCTTCGGACAGCCGCACCTCCGCACCTTCCAGAAAGCCGTTGACGACCGATACCTCACGCTTTATCATCGCTATGAGCGTGTCGTAGCAGCTCATGCCGAATACCTCCGCCGGATAACGCGGGTGCAGCCTTACTGTATCGACCTGCAGCGCAGTCTCCATTGTATGCTCAAACAGAAATATCTCCTCTGCCGGCAATACCTGCGGAAACAAGGCATAAAATCCGAAGTGTTTCAGGTCGTTGGAGTAGGTCAGCTTGTATATCTCACCTGCTTTCACCGTCTCAGGCAGCTCCGCGGTGAACTCCTTTAAAAATTCAGCAAGATTTATATTCATACTTACAGTTTGTCAACCTCAGCAAGGAGCTCGGTGACGATATCCTCCTCTTTTATCTTGCGCTGCGTTCCGTCCTTGCGGAATATTACCGCACAGCCGTCTCCGCCTGCGATGCCTACATCTGCTTCACGGGCTTCTCCGGGGCCGTTTACTATGCAGCCCATTACTGCTACGGTTATATCCTTCTCGGAGTCCTTCAACGCTGCCTCTACCTTCTTCGCTGTACCTATCAGGTCAATGCGCGTTCTTCCGCAGGTAGGACATGAAACTATCTTCACTCCCCCTCTCCTGCCTATGCATTTGAGTATATCCTTCGCCGCTTCTATCTCCTTTACCGGCTCATCTGTCAGCGATACACGGATAGTCTCGCCTATGCCGTCACAAAGCAGCGATCCGATACCTATTGCGGACTTGATAAGTCCCATGCGCTCTGTACCTGCCTCAGTTACTCCAAGATGCAGCGGATAGTTGCACTTCTCCGCTGCCAGCCTATAGGAGGCTATCATGCGGTTTACGTCCGAGGACTTGATGGATATTACTATGTCATTGAAGTCAAAACGCTCCAGCAGAGCGGCGTGTCCCATTGCGCTTTCCACCAGCGCCTCAGGGGTCGGGGAGCCGTACTTCGCCAGTATCTCCTTCTCCAGTGAGCCGGAATTTACTCCGATGCGTATGGGGAGCTCACGGGCACGACAGGCTTCTACTACTGCCTTTACCCTGTCCATGCTGCCGATATTGCCGGGATTGATGCGTATCTTGTCTACGCCTGCTGCCGCTGCCTCTATGGCAAGACGGTAATCAAAATGTATATCGGCTACCAGCGGTATCTTTACCGCCTCCTTGATAGCCGGTATCAGCTTTACTGCCTCCTTGTTCGGGATCGCTGCACGGATTATCTCACAGCCTGCTCTCTCAAGCTCGACCGCCTGCTTTACGCTGCCCTCTATATCGTCAGAACGCGCGTTCAGCATGGACTGTATGTATATGTGCTTTCCGTCGAGGACACAGTCCCCTACCTTTACCGGTCTTACGTTTCTCATATTCAAAAACTCCCTTTTACGCCTCTCAGAGCGTTATCTTAATTCCGTCCTCCGGAACCTCTGTTTCCGGAAATATCTCTTTCAGTTCCTCTGCATACTGCACCGGATCCTTCTCCGCCGGACTGTAATGCGTCAGCCAAAGCCGCTTTACGCCTGCTTCTGCCGCGATCTCACAGGCATCCTGCATCAGCATATGCCCTTTTTCATTCATGGACTGCTTTTTGTCCGGTGTTCCGTACATTCCTTCACATATAAACAGATCCGCACCCTTTGCAGCTTCCGATATGCTGTCAATGGGCAGCGAATCCGTCGTGTACGTCACTTTCAGCGGCGGACGCTTATCACCCGTTACAGCATCCGGAGTTATCCGTCTTCCGTCATCAAGCTCCACCGTCTCTCCGGCGTGGAGCTTCTTCCAGTACTGTACAGGCACTTCCAGTGACTTTGCCTTCTCAGGCTCAAACACCGGCTTTCTGGTCAGTTCAAGGCTATACCCTATGCAGTCAACACTGTGCCTCAGCGGTACTGTTGTAACCGTAAGCATCGGGTCGATACTCTCCGCTTTGAATGATACAGGCTCATGCTCCGGCAAACCGTGCAGCACCGTCTCATAGGGCAGGTATCCGCATACCGACATGAGACTCTCTATCGTACTGCGGCAGCTCTCAGGAAAATATATCTCCAACGGCAGTGTCCGCGAGCAATTGCCGATAGACAGCAGCAGTCCCGGAAGTCCGGTAACATGGTCCGCATGGGCATGGGTGATGAGCAGTATTTCTATCCTGCTCATTTTCAGTCCGTGCTTTCCCATGGCTACCTGTGTTCCCTCTCCGCAGTCTATGAGTATCGCCTTTCCGCCATACTCAGCGTACAGACTCGTCAGAAACCTGTCTTTCAGCGGCAGCATACCGCCTGTTCCAAGCAGACATATCTCAGCCATGTCACTTTCCTCCGGTTATCAGTCTGACTATATCATTATATGTCGCAAATATCATTATTCCGAATAATAGCACCATTCCGGCAAGATGCACATATCCCTCATGCTCAGGCTTGACAGGCTTCCTGCGTACCAGCTCGATAAGGCAGAATAACAGTCTTCCGCCATCAAGTCCGGGTATGGGAAGCAGATTGAATATTCCTACGTTTATGGAGATAAGTGCCATCATGTATATCACCTGGAAGAACAGGTCAGTTGGTGTCTCTGCCTCCTTGGTGGATTCGTTTATCGTTGTCACTACGCCTACCGGTCCGGATACGTCCTCCGTCTCTGCCTTGCCTGTAAGCAGCTGCTTTAACGACAGCGTTACTACATGACCCATGGAGAAGGTCAGCCGTGATGACAGTCCCATAACCGTTGCCGGTGTATTGGGTACCCTTGCAACGTAGAAGTCGCTTCTCCTCTCTGAATTCTCAGCACTGTTCAGCTTAGCATCGTTCAGGAAGCATACGTCCTTCAGCGTCATACGCTCTCCGCCGCGCTTTACCACTACATCGAAATAATCATCGTCTCCAAGCTCCAGTGCATAGGGAATATCCATGAAGCTGAATATGCTTATATCGCCTATCTTCTTGATCTCATCGCCTTCCTGAAGTCCGGTCTGCTCACTGTGGGATACGGATATTACCGTACCATCCTCTGTCTTTGCCTTTGCAAAGAAGCCGACCTGCGCTGTAGGTATGCCCTCGTACATACAAGCTAATATTATACACGCTATGAAGCCAAGTACAAAGTTCATCAGCGGTCCGGCAACAAGTACCAGCATTCGCTTCCAGAGCCTTGCATTTCGGAAGCTGCGGGGGTCGGAATTGGTGGAATCCTCTCCCTCCATAGCACAGTAGCCGCCTACAGGCAGCAGTCTCAGGGAGTACTTCGTCTCTCCCTTCTGCTTCTGGAGCAGCTTCGGTCCCATGCCTACGGAGAACTCCAGCACCTTGATGCCGCTCAGCTTCGCACATATGAAATGGCCGAACTCATGGACCGTTACTATCAGTCCGAATACGATTATTGCGATTATAATGCCCATATTTCTTATCCTTTCGTATTTTGCCGCGACAGCTCTCAACTGCCGATGATGCTGCGGACGTACTCCCTTGCAGCTTTGTCTGCTTTCATTACGTCCTCATAACAGCCAATGGACGACTGAGGGAACCTGTCAAGTACAGATGAGACTATCTCTCCAATCTCAATGAACGGTATCTCATCGTGGAGAAATGCTTTGACCGCCTCCTCATTTGCCGAATTTATCAGACACGGATAGGCTCCGCCGCGCTTTATTCCCTCTATCGCAGTGCTCAGGCACTTGAAGGTCTCGTAATCCGGCTGCTGGAACGTCAGTGTTCCGTAGTCCGTGAGAGATAAGCGCTTCGTCGGACACTCCATTCTGTCCGGATACAGCAGAGCGTACTGTATCGGTATCTTCATATCCGGTACGCCAAGCTGCGCTATTACGGAGTAATCATTGTACTCCACTGCGGAGTGCACTACGCTCTGGCGGTGTACAACTATCTCTATCTGGTCGGGGCGCAGGTCAAACAGCCACTTTGCTTCGATGAATTCCAGTCCCTTGTTCATCAGCGTAGCGGAGTCGATGGTTATCTTGCTGCCCATGTCCCAGTTGGGGTGGTGGAGCGCATCTGCCTTCGTCACATTTCTCAGCTGGTCATAGCTGTAGCCGAAAAACGGTCCGCCGGATGCAGTGAGTATCATCTTGCTCAGCTGCGAACGCTTGTTGCCCTGCAAACACTGGAATACCGCGGAATGTTCACTGTCCACGGGGTATATCTTAACGCCCTTCTCTGCGGCTGCTTTCATTACCAGCTCTCCGCCTGCTACAAGGGTCTCCTTGTTCGCCAGTGCCAGGTCCTTTCCTGCGTTGATCGCCGTGAGCGTCGGGAGAAGTCCTACCATGCCGACCACTGAATTCAGTACTATATCGCTCTCCTCCAGAGCTGCTATGGTGCAGAGGCCTTCCATACCGCACAGCACCTTCACCGGAGTGTCAGCAAGACGCTGTTTCAGCTCACCGTACTTCTCCTCACTGAATATGCATACGTAGCCGGGAGCATACTTCCTCGTCTGCTCCTCAAGCAGATCGATGCTGCTGTGTGCCGCAAGTGCCGTTATCTCCATACCGTGCTTCTCGCAGACCTCAAGCGCCTGCGTTCCGATAGATCCTGTGGATCCCAGCACTGAT
>CADBNS010000001.1 GCA_902796065.1 Ruminococcus flavefaciens | reverse complement strand
CTTGCGCAGACATATCTTTCCGTTCACTACTTCAAGTACCTGTCCGTTACGGCTGCGCGCCGGCGATATTGTGAATAGTCCGTCGTGCCGGTGGGCTGCATAGAATATGCCGTCCGTTACGTTTACTTTCGATTCCGGCGACGGATTTACTCCGTGAAATACTATTCCCTTTTCTGTTAACTTTACCGTAAGATACGCTGTGTCCGGCAGCAGTCGGACTCCCGATCCGTTGGTGATGTAGTGCGCTTCCTTCTCCGGCAGCTGGGTGTCCTCCATGAAACGCTGCAGCAGCGATGCCACTGTTCGCTCTGTGAACATCAGCCTCTGCACTACCTCCTTCTTCGGATCTTCTTCAAGTAATCCCATCTCTCTTACTGTCAGCTCCGCGATGCTGTTGACCTCGGCTCCGAAGCTGCTGCGGTCTGTGAACAGCTTGTCAAGCTCCGTTACCTTTTGCTCCGGTATGAACTCCGGATACATCGCCTCCGCAAAATTCTCGTATGCCTTGTGCATCTTCCGGCGCGATGAGTAGTAGGTCATGCCTGTTGCGTGGGGTAAACAGCAGATGTCCGATACCATGTGTATCGCTCGGCCAAGCTGCTTCGCACTCTGCTCGGTGTATCCCGCAAGATACAGCGTCAGCGCCATTGTATAATTCTCCTCAAGCAGCGCACGGGCACTGTTGTATAACTGTCCGATTCCGTTCTTGTAGTAGCCGTTGATCGGTGTGTTGGGTCTGCCCGTCGGTCCGGCCGCACAGTAGTAGTGCCTGCCCATGCCCTTTTCATAGTCGCCCTTCTTGTCGGGTCGCTTGGAGTATATCACCATGCTGCGCTCTATCGGTGCGTAAAACTCTCCGGCTGTCGGTTCGATCTGCTTCAGAATGTTCAGTGCCCGTATAGTCAGACACTTGTGGACACACTTTATCGGCTCCTTACGCTGCGCGTTGAAGCTGTCTGTAAGCTCCTGCATCTCCTTCAGTGCAGTACGCCAGTTTCTTCCCATTTTCCTTTCCTTTCTTTCTGCTGCTTTGTTTCTGCTCTCTTTTTGTATAACTTATTTTAACATATCTCTCTGTGAAAATCAAGTGATGTTACTCCGTCTAACATATTATTGCCTGAACTTTATTCAGATAGTATATTTTGTTTAATTTGTAAATTTATATCCGCAGGTCTTTTCAAGTCTTTCTAAGTGTGGTATAATATCATTGTATGTTAATTGCTGCATACCGCAGCTCGATTTATGTTTTTTTATGGAGAAGTACTATGGACAACAACAATTCTTACATCGCCGCTAAACAGGGCGCTCTGAAAAAATATTTCAGCCGTATGAACAATATGCAGCAGGAGGCTGTGTTCGCTGTCAATGGTCCAGTTCTCGTTCTGGCCGGTGCCGGCAGCGGTAAAACTACCGTTATCGTTAACCGCATCGCCAATATGATCAACTTCGGCAATGCTTTTCACGACCTCTCACGCTCCGGTTCAGCTGATGATACCGCTTTCCTCATTGACTACGCTCAGGGTAAGTCCGATGACTTCGATACCCTCAGGGATATTGTCGCTGTTGAACCTGTAAGACCATGGAATATCCTCGCTATCACTTTTACCAATAAGGCTGCTGCTGAACTGAAAGAACGCCTCAGCGCTATCCTCGGCGATACCGCTGCGGATATTAATGCTTCTACTTTCCACTCAGCCTGCGTAAGGATACTCTGCAGAGAAATTACTGCTCTCGGCTATGGCAGCGATTTCACTATCTATGACTCCGATGACAGCCAGCGTATGATCAAAAACTGTATGGCTGAACTGGATATATCAGAGAAACAGTTTGCTCCAAGAACTGTCCTCAGTGAGATCAGCTTCGCTAAAGACCGTATGATCTCCCCCGAACAGATGCGAGCTGACGCCGGTATGGACTATCGGAAAAAAATGATCGCTAAACTCTATCAGCTCTACTCTGAACGTATGCGCGCCGCTAATGCCCTCGATTTCGACGATATTCTCTGCAAGACTGTGGAGCTTTTCGACGGCTTCCCCGATGTTTTGCAGAAGTACCGCGAGCGCTATAAGTATATCCTCATCGATGAGTATCAGGATACTAACCACGTTCAGTTCAGACTCGTTTCGCTCCTGTCTCAGGAACATAAGAATATCTGCGTCGTCGGTGATGATGACCAGAGTATCTATAAGTTCCGCGGCGCTAATATCGAAAATATCTTGGGCTTTGAGTCACAGTTCGAGGGCGCTAAGGTCATCAGGCTCGAACAGAATTACCGTTCTACCCAGACTGTCCTCGATGCTGCTAATGCCGTTATTTCCAATAACACAAGCCGCAAGGAAAAGAAACTCTGGACCGCCGGCGAAAAAGGTGAGAAAATCTACTGGTATAAGGCTGTGGACGAAAACGATGAGGCTTCTTTCATCGCTGATACCATCAAAGCCGATTACCGTAAGTCCGGTAAGTACGCGCGTAATGCCGTCCTCTACCGCATGAATGCTCAGTCTAACTCCGTCGAGCGTATGCTCGTGAAAAATAATATCCCTTACCGCGTCTACGGCGGTATGCGTTTCTACGACCGCAAGGAGATAAAGGACGTTATCTCTTACCTCAGCTTTATCAATAACCATAACGATATGCTCAGATTCCGCAGGATCATCAATGAGCCTAAACGTGGTATCGGCGACTCTACCCTCGCTCTTATCGAGGATATTAGCCGCGATCTCAAGATCTCTCCCTTCGAGGTGCTGTGTCAGTGCGAGGACTACGCTCCGCTGGCGAAAAAAACTGCGCCTCTCAAAAAGGCTGCGGAATTGTTCAGAAAACTGACCGAACAGTCCCATGAACTCCCTCTTGATAAGTTCCTCGACCTCGTGCTCGATGAGACCGGTTACCTCGATTCACTGAAGGCTCTGGAAAATGCTGATTCCAAGATCGAAAACGTTCAGGAGCTCCGCACCTCCATTGTCCGCTATATGCAGGAGGCTGAAGAACCTTCCCTGGGCGGCTTCCTCGAGGAAACTGCTCTGTATACCGAGGCTGACCGCGATGACGGTTCCGGCGACAAGGTCACGCTCCTTACCGTCCACTCCGCTAAAGGTCTGGAATTCGATAACGTATTCATTATCGGTCTCGAGGACGGCATCTTCCCAAGCTCACGCTCCTTCGATAACGAGGAGGACCTCGAGGAGGAACGCAGACTCGCGTATGTCGCTATCACACGCGCTAAATCACAGCTTTACATAACCAGCGCTGTTCAGCGTATCCTCTTCGGTCAGACCCAGAGAAACGTTACTTCACGCTTCGTTCGCGAAATGGGTCGTGAGCTCATCGATAAACACGATAATGCTGCCGCTCTCCGCAGCCGTATGGAGGAACTCTCCAAGGCTGTTACTGAGGTGCAGTCTACTTCCCTCGAACAGCAGATCGCAAGAGATAAAAAATATTCCTCCGGTCAGACTGCTACCGGTAACTCCTTCTCCGTCGGTGACAGAGTCTCTCACAGAATGTTCGGCGAGGGTACTGTACTCTCTGTTACCCCTGCCGCTAACGACTTTATGCTGGAGATAGCCTTCGAGAAGGTCGGCACTAAAAAAATTATGGCCAATTTCGCTAAGATACAGAAACTCTGATCCCCCCTTATCCCACTTATGTTAGGAGCTGTTTATTATGAGAAAAACTAAGATCGTTTGTACTATCGGTCCGGCTACCGATGACGAGAATATCATGCGCGAGCTCATGCTCGCCGGTATGAATGTCGCAAGATTCAACTTCTCCCACGGTGATTATGATACCCACGAGAAACGCTTCCGTCAGGTCGAAAAGCTCAGGACTGAACTCGACCTCCCTATCGCTACCCTCCTCGATACCAAAGGCCCCGAGATACGCCTCGGACGCTTCGTGGACGATAAGCCCGTAGAGATTCACGACGGTGATACCTACACCCTCACTACTGAGGACATACTCTGTGATGACAAGATAGGAAGCATCAGCTTCAAAAAATTACCGCGCGATGTCAGCATGGGTACAAGAATACTCATAAATGACGGCGTTATTGAGCTCATCGCTGAAAAAGTCTCTACTACCGAGATCGTGTGCCGCGTTGTTCACGGCGGCACCCTCTCCAATAACAAGGGCATCAATGTGCCCGGCGTAAAGCTCTCTATGCCTTACCTCAGTGAACGCGATATGGACGACCTTGAGTTCGGCGCTAAAATGGGCTTCGATTTCATCGCTGCCAGCTTCGTTCATACTGCCGCTGATATTAACTACCTCAGAAAATTTACCCAGAGCCTCGGCTGGTTCGATGTCCGCATCATCGCTAAGATCGAAAATACCGACGGCGTGGAGAATATCGATGAGATCCTTGAGGCTGCCGACGGTATCATGGTCGCCCGCGGCGATATGGGCGTTGAGATCCCCTTCGAGCAGATCCCTGCTATACAGAAATCCCTCATCAAAAAGGGCTATAATGCCGGTAAACAGGTTATTACCGCTACTCAGATGCTGGAGTCTATGATAACTAATCCACGCCCCACACGTGCGGAGATCACTGACGTCGCTAACGCTCTCTATGACGGCACAAGCGCTATCATGCTCTCCGGTGAGACCGCTGCCGGCGCTTATCCCGTTGAGGCTGTCAAGACTATGGCTCTTATCGCTGAAACTACTGAGAATAATATCAACTATAAAGCGCGCTTCTCTTCACGCAGAGCCGATCAGAACGGTACCGTCGCTGAGGCTATCGCTCATGCTACCGTTACTACCGCTCATGACCTCAATGCACGCGCTATCATTACTGTCTCTCTCGGAGGTCAGACTGCAAGACTGATCTCAAAATACCGCCCAAGCTGCCCTATCATCAGCTGCACTATGAGCGAGGTCGTTTGCAGACAGATGAATATGAGCTGGGGCGTTATCCCGTTCATTATCGACGAGAAAACTAATACCGATGACCTTTTCGCTGCCGCTGTTGAGGCGGCTGAGTCCCACAGACTCGTCGAGGACGGCGATCTCGTGGCTATTACCGCTGGCGTTCCTCTCGGCGTCTCCGGTACTACTAATCTCATGAAGGTCGAAAAAATAGGCAAATGAGTATGGTCGTCAATAAGAAGATGCGCCGCGCTGAGATAATCGCCGGTGTCTTCTTCATGATCGTTTTCAGCCTCGACCTGTACGGAAAGATACGCTCCGCTGTGAGATATGACTCTGCTATGTCTCCGCTGCGTGTGGTCTATTCCGTGTCTGATCTGCTATTCCCTCCGCTCCTTATACTGGGTAAGTACAGGGATAAACCGTGGAACTTCATCGGCGGCGCTCTGCTGATCCTCTCTGCTTCGTGCCGCGTCAGATACGTCGTTGACGCTTTCCGCTCAGTTGAATACTCTTCCGGTAAGCTGAGATGCGCTGCCATTCTCTTCTGCTATCTGCTGCTGCTGACTGTGGGCGTTACTGCTGCCCTTACTCTTTGCGGCTTCATTCGCTGGAGAAACAGAAACAGACTGCTTACCTTTATGTATATCGTCATGCCACTGAGTATCATTCAGGTATTTTTCCTGTCTAACTATATGGACGTTTTCTGTATGTTCGCTGTGGTCCTTTGCCTGTTCCACGATAACAGACACGTTAATACCAAGCAGGGACGCACCGGCAGAGCTGCTCTGTATGTTTTCGCAGTGCTCAGACTCGTCTATTTCTTTACCGCTTATATCATGTTCGTCATCGGCGCTCTTATCCATATGGACCTCAGCTCCGTCTATTCCCAGGTCATGTCAGCAAGCGGCGTTCTCGTTATGTTTATGTACGCTATGACCCTTCTTATACCTCAGATGCTCTTCGATAAGCAGATCGGTTCCGATATTGTCTATGGAGATATGTATCTTTCCTCTTGACAAATCCGATCGCTTCGTGTATAATATTATCATATCTTTAATGGCTATGATGAAGAGGAGTAGGTCTTCAGCCGTTCTTCAGAGAGCTGCCGTTCGGTGTAAGGCAGCGTCCGGCCCTGACTGAAGTAGCTTCGGAGCTGCATCGGCGAAAGCATTCGTGCATAGTAGTCCTTGCCGTGCCCTCACGTTACAGGGGAGGAGGTTGTATGACCTCGCAGAGTGCGGGAGTTTCTCTCCCGAATTCAGGTGGTAACACGGACTGTTAAGTTCGCCCTGAGCCTTGTGGTTCGGGGCGATTTTTTATGCTCTCCCGACCCAGATCATTTCAACGAAAAGGAGATTCTATTATGGCTAAAGAACTCGCAAAAGCCTATAACCCAAAAGACTTCGAGGACCGTATCTACGCTGCATGGAACGATAAGGGATGCTTCCGCGCTGAGGTCGATCCGAAAAAAACTCCATACACTATCGTTATCCCTCCTCCGAATATTACCGGTCAGCTCCATATGGGTCACGCCCTCGATGAGACTCTCCAGGATATTCTCATACGCTGGAAGAGAATGAGTGGCTACAGCGCTCTCTGGCTCCCCGGTACTGACCACGCTGCTATCGCTACTGAGGCTAAGATCGTCGAGGCTATGCGCAAGGAAGGCGTTACCAAAGAGGACCTCGGCCGCGACGGTTTCATGGAACGCGCCTGGGCTTGGAAAAAACAGTACGGCGGTCGTATCGTTGAACAGCTCAAGAAGCTCGGCTCCTCCTGCGACTGGTCGCGCGAAAGATTCACTATGGATGAGGGCTGCTCAAAGGCTGTTAAGGAGGTCTTCGTAAAATACTACGAGAAAGGCCTCATCTACCGCGGCGAACGTATCATCAACTGGTGCCCTAAATGCCGTACCTCCCTCTCCGATGCTGAGGTCACTTACGAGGATCAGGCCGGTCACTTCTGGCACCTCCGCTATAAAATTAAGGACTCCGACGGCTATCTGGAACTGGCTACTACCCGTCCGGAAACCCTCCTCGGCGATACCGCTGTTGCTGTTAACCCCAACGATGAGAGATATACCAGCCTCGTCGGCAAGACTGTTATCCTCCCTATCGTTCACCGCGAGATCCCTATCGTCGCTGATGACTACGTTGAGATGGACTTCGGTACCGGCGTCGTTAAGATCACTCCGGCTCATGACCCCAATGACTTCGAGGTAGGACTCCGCCATGACCTCCCCGTTATCAATGTCATGAACGATGACGCTACTATCGTTGACGATTACCCCGCTTATGCCGGCATGGACCGCTATGAGGCAAGAAAAAAGATCGTCGAGGACCTCGATGCTGAGGGCGCTCTCGTTAAGATCGAGGACTACAGCCATAATGTCGGTACCTGCTATCGCTGCGGTACTACCGTTGAGCCTAAGGTTTCTACTCAGTGGTTCGTTAAGATGAAGCCCCTCGCTGAGCCGGCTATCGCTGCCGTAAAGAACGGCAATACTAAGTTCGTTCCCGAAAGATTCGATAAGATCTACTTCCACTGGCTCGATAATATCCGCGACTGGTGTATCTCCCGTCAGATCTGGTGGGGCCATCAGATACCCGCTTTCTACTGCGATGAGTGCGGCGAAATGGTCGTTACCAAGGAGGATTCCGCTGTTTGCCCGAAGTGCGGCAAGCCTATGCGTCAGGACCCCGATACCCTCGATACTTGGTTCAGCTCTGCCCTCTGGCCTTTCTCTACTCTCGGCTGGCCGGAGAAAACTGCTGACCTGGATTACTTCTATCCTACAAATACCCTCGTTACAGGCTACGACATCATCTTCTTCTGGGTAATCAGAATGATGTTCAGCGGTCTCGAGAATATGGGCAAGGTTCCTTTCGATACTGTCCTCATTCACGGTCTCGTCCGCGATGCTCAGGGCCGTAAAATGTCCAAGTCCCTCGGAAATGGTATCGATCCCCTTGAGGTCATCGATGAATACGGCGCTGATGCTCTTCGCTTTATGCTGGCTACCGGCAACTCTCCCGGAAATGATATGCGCTATATCGACGATAAGGTCAAGGCTGCACGTAACTTCGCTAACAAGCTCTGGAACGCTTCACGCTTCATTATGATGAACCTCCCCGAAAACTTCGAGTTCAAGGGTCTGCCCTCTGAGCTGGAGCTGGAGGATAAGTGGCTCGTCAATAAGTTCAACCAGCTGGCTAAGGAGGTCGGCGAAAACCTCGACAGATATGAGCTCGGTGTCGCTTCCCAGAAGATCTATGACTTCATCTGGGACGTTTACTGCGACTGGTATATCGAACTCACTAAGCCAAGAATTCAGGCCGGCGGCGAGACTATGGCTAAGGCTCAGGCTGTTCTCGTCTGGGCTATGCAGGGTATGCTCAAGCTCCTCCACCCGTTCATGCCGTTCATCACTGAGGAGATCTGGCAGGTTCTTACTAATGAGAAGTCTATGATAATCCTCGAAACTTACCCCACTTACGATCCGGCTATCGATTTCTCCGCAGAGGAGCATGACTTCGAGAAGATCATCTCTGCTATCAAGGCTGTCAGAAATACACGCACTGAAATGAATGTTCCGCCGTCTGTCAAGGCTAAGCTCTTCATCGAGACCGCTGATAAGGATCTCTTCAACAGCTGCACCGTCTTCTTCGAGAAGCTCGCTTCCGCTTCCGCTGTCGAGACCGGCGATAAGTTCGATATTCCCGATTCTGCTAACGCTGTTACCGATTCCGCACGTATCTTCATTCCTATGGACGAGCTCGTTGATAAGGAGAAGGAGATCGCAAGACTCGAAAAGGAAAAGGCTAAGGTTCAGAAGGATATTGATTTCCTCAGCGGTAAGCTCAATAATCAGGGCTTCATCGCTAAGGCTCCCGCTCAGCTCATCGATGCTGAAAAGGCTAAGCTGGCTAAGGCTGAGGAGAAAATGGCTAAGATCGAACAGTCTATTGCTGCTTTCAGAAAATAATACATCTATCGCTGCGGAGGTGCAACTATGAGTGTTTTTCAGATACCCGTTATCGAGACTGAACGGCTGATCCTGCGTCCGTTATCCGTCGATGACGCGGAGGACGTTTTTAAATGGACCGGCGATCCGCGTGTCGCTGAGTTTATGATCTACTCCACCCATGAGTCAGTGGAGGTCTCTAAAGAATGGCTCCGCTCTCTGGATACCCTCGAAAATGAGTATTCCTGGGGATTCGTCCGTAAGTCGGACGGTATGCTCATTGGCTCCGGCAGCATAAGGCTCCGTCCCGATGAGGGTCGCTGGAGCTTCGGCTATAATATCCGCCGCGATTGCTGGAATAACGGCTATACCACTGAGGCCGCCCAGCGCATGATCCGCTTCGTCCGCGAGACCCACGGCGCTGACCGCTTCGTGTCTGAACACGCTGTGGATAATCCGGCGTCCGGCAGAGTAATGGAAAAATGCGGTCTGCATTTCACCGGCGATTACGGTCAGTGTACCAGCTTCGACGGGAAAAAGACCTTTAAAACTAAAATTTATGAACTGAACGGAGGTGACAACCAATGATCAAACATATCGTTATGTTCAAGCTCAAGGACGCTGACGGCCGCTCTGAATACGAGAACGCTGTTGAGGCTCAGAAAAGATTCGAGAACGTTATCGCTAATGTCAAGGAGCTGAAAAGGGGAGAGGTCGTTATCAACTCCAAGGACGCTCCCGAAAGCAACTACACTATCTCTCTTCTCTGCGATTTCAACTCCATCGATGACCTCAATGCTTATCAGATACATCCGGCTCATGTTGAGTTCGGTAAGTTCATCGGTACTGTCAAAACTGACCGTGCCTGCATAGACTACGAATATTGATTCTTAGGGCGGAGTTTATGGCTCCGCCCACGCTTTTTGGAGGATTTATGAACTTTAAGGAATGTATGGACTTCATCAGCAGCTACAGCAAGTCCGGCGGTAAAATTACCGAACTCTCACGGGCACGTGAGCTTATGCGCAGGATCGGTGATCCGCAGAATAAGCTGCGGTTCGTCCATGTAGCCGGTACTAACGGTAAGGGCTCTACTGTGGAGTATATCTCCAACGCGCTTATCCTCTCCGGCTACAGGACCGGTCAGTTCACTTCACCCTATGTACTGCGGTATACCGACCGTATCCGCATCAATGGTCAGGAGATCGATGAGGTGTCCTTGTGCGAAATCGCTGAACAGGTCAGAAATGCTGTGCAGGACAGAGAGTACTCTCAGTTCGAGATCACTATGGCTATCGCTATGCTCTGGTATCTCAGAGAAAACTGCGACATCGTTGTGCTGGAGGTCGGTATCGGCGGTCTGCTGGATTCTACTAACGTTATCCCTCCGCCGGAAATTGCGGTCATTACTTCTATCTCCCTCGACCATACCGCAATTCTTGGCAATACCGTCGAAGAGATCGCGGTGCAGAAAGCCGGTATCATCAAATCAGGCTCAGCTGTGGTCCTCGCCGAGGATAATCCGGATTCTGTATGCGATATTGTCCGGAATACAGCCGCCGAAAGAGGTGCGGTGTTCGTTGAGCAGGAGCCTTGCCGTCCCTACAATGACGGCGGTCTGTTCGCTCCGTTCTTCTACCGCGGTATCAGGCTCACTCCTGCTATGCCCGGTATCCACCAGAAATATAACGCTCAGAATGCTGTTTCCGCCTGCCTGTTCCTGAGATCAAAAGGCTTCGATATTCCCGACAGCGCTATCATCAGATCTGTGGAAACTACTCAGGTACGCGCAAGAGTCCAGTTCATCGACGGTGAACCTCCCTTTATCGTGGACGGCGGCCATAACCCTGCCGGCGTGAATATGCTCTCTCTTATGCTCATGTACCTCAGTACCCGCGGCAAAAAGATCTTCACTGTCATGGGTATGGTGGATTCCAAGGACTTCGCGGAATGCGTGAAAATAATCGCTCAGCGCAGTGATGCCCTTTTCGCTGTCGGCGGCTTCGCTCCTAATGCGGTCGATGCGGAGAAACTGGCTGATGTCGCTTCTTTCTATACCTCCGCTGAATCTGCTGACCTGTGCTCCGCCTGCGCTAAGGCTAAGGAGCTCGCTACAGCTCAGAACGGTATCGTTGTTATCTGCGGTTCACTCTACCTTGCCAGTGAGTTCCTCGGTTCTTTGGAGAAATAGGCATTATCACCGTCAAATCCAATTGACGGATTCGGTTTATTTGTTTAAAGTGACGAAATGATTCGGTGATATTAAAAAAAATCACAAATTCACTTGCAAATATTTGTGAGAGTGGTATAATTATTCTTGAACTGCGAAAGCAGAATTTATTAAAGG